>JBBQYD010000010.1:0-28192 GCA_038209025.1 Verrucomicrobiota bacterium
AGCCACGGCTCCGAGGTCCACGCTCACCAGACGCAACACCGGCTCTTCAATAACCCGCAGGTAGGCCTCGACCGGCGGACGCGGTTCCGCGTCGCGGCCATGCACGCCCAGGTCAATGGAAACATTGAGCACTTTGGCGCCCTCCGGGTAGTCCATGCCCAGGAAAAAAATGTCGCTCCACCCGCAATGCGTCAGGTCCATGCGCACCGGAGTGCGCTCCCGCAAGATGGGAAAGGTGCCGTCCTGCGGGTCTTGCCGCAGCAACTCGGGACGGATCCGCAGGGGCTGATCGGCAGGGTGGCCCATCCGGAACATCCACTGGTTTCCGCGTACGGATCGAACGCTGCGCCGCACTTGATCGGCCAGGGTCTGAAATGCGAGCCGATGATAAGCGGCGGCAAGCGCGCTGCTGATGGCATCGCTGGGGCCATGGGCCTGCTGCACGGCCAGAAAGTGATCGATGGCTTCTTCAAAGCGTCGGTGCAGGAGATGCTCGTAACCTTTGAACGGTATCAGGGAGGGTGCTTCACCGGCCTTGCCCGCCGCGGCGATGAGCTTCGGCGGCAAATGGAAACGGTGAATGGCGTAGAGGAAGAACAACGCGCGCACCCGCTCATAAAGGTTCTCGTTCCTGCGCCGGAACTCCTCGAGTCTTGCGCACTGCTCCACCAATTCGGTGGCGGCCAAAGGCGCGCAAAGCTGGTCCAGTGATTGGTTTCGCCGCGCCGGATCGGCGGCCGTGATGATCGAGATCAGGTCAGGCATAGGCGCTCACTGCATTTCCCGGCGGGCGAGCAGCTCGATTAAGCTGGCCAGCACTTCATCCCGATCCTGGCCCGCCAGGGCCAGGGCGAGTTGGGCGGTCAATAAACCGTATTTGACCCCGATATCATAGCGCCGGCCTTGCAGTTCGGAGGCCAGGTAACGTTCGCGCCGGGCGAGTTGGGCCAGGGCGGTGGTGAGTTGCACCCGGTCCGCCGTGCTCGCAGCGGCCTGGGCCAGCAGTTCCATAACCGTCGGCGTCAGCACGTGCATGCCAAAAAAGCACAGGTAGTGTCCCGCCCGCAAACCGGGCACAATCAGTCGCTGTTCGGCTTCAGTGGGGGTCGGTTTTTCAAGCACCTCGGCGACCTCGTAAAGAGCTTTGCGTCCAGCAACCAGCCGCCCGCCTACCGCGCCGTAATACGGCAGTTTGCTCTCATGAGTGGCCTGCACCGCGGAGACCGCGCAGTTTTCCGCCGCCGCGGTGGCCACCAACTGCTGCGCCGAACGCTGGCTGCCCGCGCTGACGTAGAGATGGTCTCCCACCAGGAGCAGGAAAGGTTCTTGGCCGGCGAACGCCCGGCCGCACAGAACCGCGTGACCGTAGCCCAGGGCCTTGCTCTGCTCCACAAAATGCAGCCGGCTTCCATAACTCCCGGCGGCCGCGCGGTACGCCTCCTGGTCACCGGGGCAAATCACCACGCAGATTTCATCAATGCCCGCCCCCGCAATTTCCTCAATGATGATTCGCAGCGCGGTCTTGGTGTTTCCATCCCGGTCCACCAGGGTTTGGAGCGGCAAGGTTCGCTGGGATTTCCCCGCCGCCGTGATGATTGCTTTCTTTATTTCCACGAGTATGGCCTTTAATGATTGATGCAGACCTTCGAGCTTTGCAAAACCCCCGGCGCGCGTCAACCCGGGGAGACGACCTTTGAGTCTTTTTGCGCATCAGGGACAAATCACTGGAAGGTAAAGAATTAGCGGTCATGGGGTAGCCACCCTTCTTGATAAACCAGGCATTCCGTTTAGTTTGTCTTACGGAATGGTGATGGAAAAGTTTGATAAGCTGATGACATTGGCGCGCGGGTAACAGGGTTTGGGCTGGCGCCAATTGTGAATAGTGTGTGAATAACTTGGAAACGTCCAAAATGAGGCTATTGCAGGCCACCCCAAGGTAAAGTAGTTATCTCGGGCTCCCTAACCAAGCAGTGGTGGTAACCAAAGAGAGATAGAACAATTTTGGTGTGGTTTTAGCCAAGAAATGTGTTGTCCAAAATGCGCTCTTTCCGCAATTCTACGGACATGGCACGACTCGCCAGTTGGACAGACGCTCGCTCAGGGCAACCTGAGCTGCTGGCCGCACCTAGGGCTGGGTCTCGGTCGTGGAGCGGCGAGGTCCGCTCGCGAATCAAGGCCCTGTTATCATCCATTGTTCCGGTCGGCTACCAGGACGAAAGCGGGTTCCATTACGGGAACCAACCCGCTCCTGATGGTTCCGATTCCGAGAATCCACGATAGCTCGGCGGTCAGAGCGTATGGTTGTCTCCGCTTGTTCGAAAAGCGGCGGAGTTTCTGTCTTCGCAGTCATTTCTCGCGGTCCAGCACCCACCCCGCCGGGACGTTGACGTCGAACCGCACCTGCCCATCCACTTTCCTCCAATTCACCGACACCGGTCCATCCGGCGTGGGCGCCACCCCCCGGCACCATTCCAGTCCGCACTCCGCGTAACGCACCACCACCCGTTTCTTCACCCAATCCACCTCCCGCAAGCCCAGCACATCGCGGTACAACACATGCACTCCACCATGCGAGGCAAACCCATGATTGCAGCTCGCATAGGCCCCGTCATGCTCCCAGAGCGTCCCGGTCCGTTCCGCCATATGCAACTGGTACGCCACGGATTCGTCCAGCAACTGCCGGGTCAATCCGTTCCGCGAGAGCAACTCGAGCCTCAGCACATTCCCGATAAACGCGTTCGCGGGATGAACCTCGGCAAATTTCTTCGTCTGTTTTCGCCGCGGACCAAAATCATCCCGCAGCCTCTGCCACAGCACCGCGTGCGTCTCCGGAGTGGCCACGCCGAAATAGAACGCAAAATACTGGCACACCTCCGTCCGGTTCGTCGTCACCTGCAGCGTTCCCTCCCGGCGCACCGCGTTATCCACAAAAAACTCGCCGTCCCAAGCCTGGGCGCGAATGCGCTCCCGCACGCGTTCCCCGTCCCGCGCCAGCTCCGGCAAATCATACATCCGCCCCGCGGCCGTCAGCGCCCGCGCAAACAGCATGTTCGATGGATAATTGACATCCTGCACAAAGGAATTTGCCGCGGACCACTCCACAAACACCCAACTGGCCAGCTTCTCCAGCAGCCCGTCGCTGTTGCGGAACTTCTCGAAATACTTGAGTAACCCCAGGACCCGCCCTCGCAGTCCCTCTACCATTTCCCGGTCCCCGCTCCGCTGCCAATACTCCTCCAACTCCACCACAAACCACAGCGCCCAATTCGGAATAAACACGCCGTCATTATGATCCGCCGGATAGCACATCGGCAGCATTCCCTCGGGCAAATGCTCAAACCGCTCCGGCAACCGGAAGTTCTCCAGAAAATTCCGCTCAATCACCGTATCCCCGCACAGATCTTTCGCCACCCGCGCCGTGAAATAACTGTCACACAACCACCCGGCCCGTTCCCGGGAAGGGCAATCCATGAAAATATCCGTCGCATTCTGGCGAAACGTCTCCCGCCCGGCCACAAACAGCCGGTTCAGCCGCTCATCGCTGCACGCAAACTCCGCCTTCTCCACGTCCGGGCACGCGAGCTCGCGCAGATAAATCCCCTCCACCCGGCACTCCCCCTCCAACACCATCAGCTTCAAATATCGCAAGGTATAGGGCTCAAACGTCTCCAGGTCGTAACTCCCCGGCTCCAGTTCATACACCACCGCATTCACACAGCTCAGCCGCTTGAAATCCACATCCCCATCCGACAAAACCTCGTCGAAGCTCACCGCCAGCCGCGTTTTCCGTTCGCACAACACCCGCTGTCCGATGAACCCCGTCAGGTTGCACCCCAGGTCCACGATCCGGAACTCGTCCGTCTTCAACTCCAGGCCGGGCTTGGACATATACCCAATCTCCACCGCCAGGTTCGAAGCCACCCCCACCGTCTGCAGCTCCAACGACGGCACGCTCGCCAGTTCCTGCTCCGGATAGCCGCCCAACCGCGCGCTGATTTCCGTCAGCGACCGGTCCCGCCACGGCTGCTCAACTTTCACCCCCCGCTTCAACGTTCCCTCCCCCACCACCTTGACCGGCTGACGCCGAAAATACTCCGGCTGCTTGACTCGCCGCGGCAGCAGTTTCTTCTCCCCCTGCGCCGCCAACGTGATCCCCTGCCCCGCGTCGCCCTTGCCGGTCCGCCAATCGGACCATCCCGCCCGCAACCGGTACACCTCTGAAAACGGACGCTGAAAACTATACCGCTGCACCTTCTGCACCCGCTCCGGCAGGACCCGCGCCGCGAAGCTCTTCCCCTCCCCTTGCCCCGTCCCCGTCCGGGTGGCCGCCAGCACCTGGCCCGCACATGACACCTCCGCCTGCAAAAACGACGGCTGGTCGAGCAGGTAGTAGCTGTTTGCGTTATACCCGGCCACCTCGAACGCCACCTGGTTCCTCCCCGGCTTTAACCGCTCGCTCACGTCCCATTCATCCACCCGGTAATAACCGTGCGGGCCCCGCGCCGGCCCGTGCCCCACGAACACTCCATTCAAATACACTCGATACAATGTCGCTCCGGTCGCTCGCACCACGGTATTCCCCCAGGCGGGCCGCTCGAACTCCGCCGTATACCCCAGCGTCAGGTTCTTCTCCTTCTCCCTCGCCTCCGCCCAGACCGGCTCCGCCTGCACAAAGCCAATCCCCTCCGCCGCGTGCCCCCACTCGCTGCCAGCCACCATCAGGCAGCCCGTCAAAACCGCCTTCCACAAGCCAGCCCGCAGGTTCTTTGTCATCAGCCTCATACTCCGAATGGATACTCGACCCAGGCCATTCGCGAAACATAAAACCGCCGTTCGCGGCAGACTCTCTAGAATTTGCAGTGGTCGCGGGGAATGGGGGGGGAGGACGCGTCACCGCTGGCGTTGAGACAGCCGGCCTTGGCGGCGCGGCACGCCTCCCTGGCTTTCTCTTTTGTTCCGTGGGAACCGGGCGTCAAGCAGGGCTGTTCTGCTGGCTATCGGCCGGCTTGGGCCGGTTCAAGGTGTCGCGAATGGTCCGAACCAGCGCGTCGTTATCGACCGGCTTTTGGAAGAAATGGACTGCGCCTGACGCCAGGGCGCGCTCCTTATAGCGGGCAGGGTCACCCCCGGTGATCACAATTACGGGAATATTCTTCGATGTTTCCAAACGGCGCAGCCAGTCCAATAGCACGAAACCGTCCCATTGGACGTTGTGGTCGGCATCCGGTGGGAACGCCAGATCGAGCAGGATGACTTCCGGCTGAAAGCGTCGTACCTGGCCGATGGCAGCCGGCCCATCGGCAGCGGTGGCGATCTCGAACCCGTTCTTGACCAACATCATCGAGAAGGCTTTTAGAACAACCGGGTTGTCGTCTATGATAAGTACCTTAGGACCATTCATATATATTTACAGGTTCTCAGGCCCAATGAGCGTCACTGAACTGCCCTCATTCCCGTAAGGAACCTTATCTCCTCTTCGAAATAGCGGCAACTGTTTTTGATGCAGGTAGTATTGCATGCCGGTATGGCAGCAGAAATCGTTCCGCCCCCCCTTCTCAGCAGAAAATCAATGCATACTTGGCGGTGCAACTCCCGCCTGCTCGGATGGTCCCGAACCGACCGCAACCAAGGCCTCGGACTCGAAGATTTCGATGCCCTGGCGGGCGGGACCGGGAAAACGGGCGCCGCAATGCTCACATTGGCCGCGGTTGACGACGCGGCGGCGGCGGCACGCCGGACATGGCACACGGGCGGGCCAGCCTCGCGCGGTGAACAACGCCAGCAGGGCGGGAAATCCCCCCAGGACCAGGAAGAATCCCCAGGCGAGTTGCGTCTGCCGTGCCAACCGATAGCGGCGCATCCACCACAGGCCGGTGGGCAGCGCTATCAGGATCGTGACTGGCAGGCTGACCTGCAGCCAATCTTTCCACGCCGGAAAGTGCGGATCGCCAGAGATCCAGCGAAGGGGTTCCAACGCGAGCGGGGGCAGGACGATGGCTAGCGCGATCTGCTCCGGATCGAGCGACGCGGTGGAAGGGCGGTTGGCCACCGGCAACTCGACGCTGGCTTCCTGCTCTGCCCCATTAATCCACTGCACCCGCGCAGGGAGCGTGAAGCCGGCGGCTTGATTGGTTTGAAAGCCGGGCTCGAACCAGATCGCGAAACGGCCGGCAGGTTCCAATTTGCAAACGCGCACGACTGGGTATTGGGGGTGCGAGGGTTGATAGGGCGTGGAGCCTTCCACCCCGCCATCGGGGTGAATGATGTAAACCGTGTTGCTGGTGGCGGCGATGGTGTGGTCCAAACCCTCCCGGTCATGCAATTGGCCAACTCCGAGCAGGGGTCCCTCGCCAGCGGGCACCGCGAACCATGGGCGCACAATGCGCTCATAGACATTCACCCGATAGAGCGTCTCGGGGGTGGTGAAGACGTCGCCGCGTATACCCGAAAAATGAGCCCCGCTGCCAGCCAGGTTCGTGGCGAAACCTTCGGGACCCAGGGTGCCGGAAAATCGGCGGGTGACCGTGTCGTAAGCGGCCAGGCGCCCAAGCTTGGGGAGGTAAAACCACACGGCACCGGGTGTGGCCCGGTATTGGTGGTTGCCGGCAAACGCCTGAGACCACCAGCGCGCCGATCTCCTCTCCGAGATGGAGCCGGTAAAAACCGTCTCCGACGGGGAGCTGCGCGACTGCAGGCCGGAAACGGAGATAGGACCATGCGTCTCCGGATCAAGAACCACCTGATCTTTTAGATCCGTGATTTGGGTCCGGCCAGGGGATGACCGGGTAACTCTGTAAATCATGCCGTCTTTGCCGGTAACATAGTAGAACCAGGAACGCCCCGGGAGGGATCGGCCCAAAACGTCCCCAAGCATGACGCCGGCAACGAGGAAGACCAGGCACCAACCCGCGGCCAGGGCCAGCGCCGTCGCCAGCCCGGAAGCGGCGGGCCTGCCGGCCGGGCCATCTTGCGGATGGAAGCTGCCGGCACAGGCAACCGCGAGCGTCGCGGTGCCTGCCGCCAGCCAAAGCAGTGCCTGCCAGAATTCCGGCAACACAGTTGCGCAAGCGGCAATAACGATCGCCGCACCGATGGGGATGAGCCGGCTTCCAAACCAGCGCACTGGGCGCAACCCCACCAGCATGCCGGCAAAATAAAATGGCAATCCAAAAAGGAAAAACGCGAGCACCGGCAACAACATGGCCGACTCATACGGGGCGGCCACGTGCCCGGGCGTAATGGCCCAGGTGATATAAACCAGCAACGGCAAGCCGGCGGCAAGGGCATACAGACTCAACCCGGCGATGGTTTTGGCCAGAAACAGGGTGACCAGGGTCACCGGCCGATGAAGGAGAAAACCCCACAGCCCCTGCTGCCGGTCGTGGTGGCCCTGAAGCCAACCCAACAAGCCGCCGAAAATCACGCAAAAGAACATCAGGTTCTGTCGCATTTCCGGACCCGTCAAGGGTTGCAGCGGGAAGCGCAAGTCCGTTTCGCCCAGCAGCAACTCTCTCATCTGGGCCGAGAAGTTGTAGTAGCTTAAGACCAGCATCGCGGTCAGACACAGCGCGCCCAAAACCGCCAATTTGATCGTCTCCCGGATTTCTTTAGATACCAGAGTTTTCATATTTGGCTTCGATTCCTGAGAGGATGAACGGCTGCTCGCCACGCTCGCCCAGAAAGCAGAGAAACCCCTCCTCCAGGCTGAGTGGGGCGGATTCGATGCGCTCGGCCCCCAACTGTTTCAGGACGGCATCCTGGCCCCCATTGGCCTGGACGCAGACCAGCCGCAGTTCACGTTCCAGCCGCACCGCTCTCAACAAACCTGGCACTGGCGGTATCGCGGGCGGAGTGCCGCCAAAGAACAGGCGCACCTGGCGCACCTGGTTGCGGAACGTCTCCAATGAACAATTCGCGCGCAGCACACTGTCGTCCATCACCGCCACCCGATCTGCCACCCGCTCCACATCCGCCAATTGGTGTGTGGAAAAGAAAATGGTCCGGTCTGCCCGGCGCGTCAGGTAAATCATGGATTCGACCAGCGACCGGCGCGCCACCGGGTCCAACCCCAGCGCTGGATCGTCCAGGATCAGCAGTTCGGGATCAGGGGCTAGCGTCAAAGCCAGGCTCAAGCCGGCGCGTTGCCCGCGCGAGAGCTCCTTCACGCGCCGGTCCGCTTTCAGCCCGAAATGGCCGATCACGTTTTGAAAGATCTTTTCATCCCAGCGAGAATAAAAGCTGGCTTGGAAGGTCCCGCTCTCCCGCACGGTCATCCAACCGTAGAGCGGATGATCCTCGGCCACATAGCCGATTCGCGCCCGCACCTCCGGGGTCAGCGCCGTGATGTCGCAGCCCAGCACGGAGCCGCCGCCGCGCGTGGGCGCCAGCAGACCCAGCAGCATCCGGATCGTCGTGGTCTTGCCCGAACCGTTCCGGCCCAAAAACGCAAACACGGTGCCGCGCGGCACCTCCAGGTCGAGTTCATATACCGCCGGACGCCCCCCGAAGTACCGGGTGAGCCCCCGGGTACGAATTACCGTCGATTCATTCATGATCGGTTCCTTTCGCCGGTTTCCATTTGGAAAGTTGGTTCTCAAACGCCTCCCGCAGTTCCTGCTGGGTGAAGTCCATGGCGAGGGCCTCGCCTAACAAACTGTCCAGCAGCGGTGCCAGGCGCCGCCACCCCTCTTCACGCGTGAACACCCGGCGCTTCTTGGTCACGAACACCCCCCGCCCCGCGCGCGTTTCGATCACCCCGTCCCGCGCCAGATCGGTGTAAGCGCGTGCCACGGTATTCGGGTTGATCACCAAATCCTCCGCCAGGGCGCGCACGCTCGGGAGTTGGTCGGAAACGGCCAGTTTCCCAGTGGCGACACCCAGGCGAACCTGGTCGCTGATCTGGCGGTAGATCGGCGTGGTCGAGCCAGCGCTAATGTTGAATATGAGAGCCACGGTAACAAACCTTTGTTTTACTGTACTGTTACACTTAATACACTAACCACATCCTGTCAAGGGCTCTTCTGGAAATATTTTCCCCCCTCCTTTACCCGCTCGTTCCCCCAGCTCGCTTAATAACCCTCAACCAGCGCTCGCCGTGTGTCTCGAACGAGAGCTTGCGCTGGGTGATGATTGCCAGTTAAACTGCTGCTCCAGCAGCGAAGGGTCTGGGAGAGCGTTCTCCTGGAGGTGCATAGGATGGTCGGGCCGCCATCCACAAACAAATTCGTTTATGGCTCCAGGCCTTAAGCGGAGGAAACGCGGTCAATTGACCCCCACGAAATATGCCTGACTTCTTTCAAACCGGCGCAGTTGCCACGTTGCACCGCCTTGGCAAACTCGACACCCCTCGATTGGAGCTCGCCTTGGAGGAATTCTCGAAAGAGACCCCCATCGCCCTCGTCTTGCCGTGTCACATTCGGGAACTCGGCACGCCTGCCTTGCGCGGCATGGTGCGCGAACTGAAACACATTCGATACCTCAAGCAAATCGTCGTGGGCATTGACGGTGCGAACGGCAAGGAATGGCGCAGGGCACAGCGGATGTTTGCACAGCTTCCGCAGAATCCCATCCTGCTCTGGAACGACGGCCCACGCATGCAGAGACTGCTCAAGCAGCTTGAGGACGCCGAACTGGGGACCGGCCCCGGAGGCAAGGGACGCAACGTGTGGTTGTGTTTCGGCTATGTGCTCGCCAGCGAACAAACCCGCATGGTCGCCGTCCATGACTGCGACATCACCACCTACAGCCGCGAACTGCTGGCTCGGCTTTGTTATCCTGTGGCGCATCCCGCGTTCGGGTTCGACTTCTGCAAAGGCTACTACGCGCGCGTTACCACCAAACTCAATGGCCGCGTAATGCGGTTGCTCGTCACCCCGCTGCTGCGGGCGCTCAAGAGCATTATCGGCCCGCACCCGTTTCTGGTTTATCTCGATACCTTCCGCTATCCACTATCGGGAGAAGTCTCCATGGACGTTGATCTCGTGCGCCGCAATCGCATCCCCTACGACTGGGGACTGGAAGTCGGGATGCTGGCCGAGGTGTTCCGCAATTCCGCGCCACGCGCCATTTGCCAGGCCGAGCTATGCGAGAATTACGAACACAAGCACCAGGAACTCTCCGTCCGCGATTCGGAAAAGGGATTGAATCGCATGGCCGTGGACATCGTGCGCTCCATTTTCCGCCGCATGGCGAGCGAGGGCATCAAACTCGATCAGGGGCTGTTCGAAACCCTGCAATTCGCCTACACCCGCCAGGCCGAGGACAGCCTGCGTGCTTACGGAACCGATGCGACCATGAACGGACTGGCCTTCCCGCGTCACGAAGAAGAAACGGCGGTAGCGATGTTTGGCCGCAGCATTCGGGAGGCGGCCAAGGCTCACGTTGAAGATCCAATGTTCTGGCCGCTGATTCCCAACTGGAATCGCGTGGAGTCCGCTTTTCCTGAATTCCTCGGCGCCCTGAACAAAGCGGTCACCGAGGACAACAGACGCACCGCCCGTTGAAGACTGATTTGTCAAACATGCCGGTCTCCCCTGCCGGCGGCACTCTGACCGTCACGGATTCGACGGGAGGGCAGTCGAGGCGGTTCTATCAGATCATCCTCAGGCCATGATGATCCGACCCTGGTGCGCGAACCAGCCGAAGGAAGGTTCCTTCGGCTGGGTTTGAGCCGGGCAAATGTCCGATGGAATGGGAACGGATCTTTGAGCAGGGAGGCTGGGAGCCCGCGCCAGGTTTGCAGCGCACTGACCAATCAACTTCTCAGCCTGTTTTAGTGCGGTTAAGTCTTGGCGGGGCGAGTGAGCAATATGGCCAGGCACTATCTGGCCATTTGCCTCGACTACCGCCCGCACCGCGATGGATAACCAACCAGAAGGGCCTCTACCTGGCGATCGGCGGAGCGTTGCGTTTGTGTTCCAGTAGCCATTTGTAGAAATCGGGATTCTGGTACGTCTCGGTCCAGGAGTTGTGATCCGCCTCGGGATAAATGGTGAATTTTACGTGGTTCATCCCGGCCCTTTTCAGGGCATCGACCATGCGCTGGGATTCGGAAAGGGGCACCACGCTATCCTTGGCGCCGTGAAACGCCCAAATTCCCATTGATTTGAGTGCGGCCGTCTTGGACCGGCTTGCGATAAGAACAGAGATGAACTGTCCGCCGCCGCAAATCGGAGCCATGGCGGCGAACCGCTCCGGTTCGGCCAATCCCAGATTCCACGTGCCGTAACCACCCATGCTCAGGCCCGTCAAATAAACCCGGTTGGTGTCCACCGCGTAACGCTGCGTCACATCATCGAGCAGGCGGGACAGCACATCGCTGGACCAAATCTGGCCTTCGGGACATTGGGGCGATACCACAATGAAGGGGAAGTCGGTCATGTTGGTGGCCTGCTTCGGCGGGCCATGCACGGCTACTTTCCAGATGTTGGTGCCGCGTTCCCCGGCGCCATGCAGGAAGAAGATCATCGGCCAGCGCTGTCCCGGCGTTTCACCATAGCCTTTGGGCAAGTACAGCAGGTAATTGACTTTGTAATCGCGAGTTTCTTTGCACGCGAATGTTTTCGGTTCTTGCATGGCTGAATGGGAGGTCCCGTTGAGGGACGTCTTGGAGGTGGCGCAACCGGCCAGCGCAACCAGCGAGACGGCGGTTAAACAAAGGAGGGAGAGGCGCATAGTAGTCTTAGGTCAACTTGAGTTTTGGCAGGTCCTGGGAATCCACCAGGCCCACGGGTTCACGTTTCTCATTCACAACGATGAGATCGTCAATGTTGCGTTCATTGAAAATCTTAAGCGCATTGACGGCCAGGGCATCTTCGCGAATACAAATGGGGTTGCGGGTCATGACATCGCTCAGATGGACGCCCAGCAAGTTGTCTCCCTGGGCCATGTGCCGCCGGAAATCCCCGTCCGTAAAGACGCCGACCAGCTTGCCGCGCTTGTCCACCACGCTAAGGCTGCCGGACTTGGCGCGAGTCATGACCAGCAGGGCGTCTCGGATGGTGAGGGCCTCGCTGGCGACCGCATTGCGTTCGCCCTTGCGCATGATTTCGCCGATGCGCAGGAGCATGGCCCGCCCAATGGCACCCGACGGGTGGCGTTTGGCGAAGTCAGCCTGTTTGAAACCGCGCGCCTGCAGCACGGCCATGGCCAACGCGTCGCCCATGACGAGCATGGCTGTGGTGCTGGACGTGGGAGCGAGGTTGAAGGGACAGGCTTCCTTAGGGACGCGCACGTTCAACACCAGGTCGCTGTTTCGGCCCAGCGAGGATTTGGGCACGCCGGTCATGGTGATAATCCGTACCGCGAACCTCTTTACCGCCGGCAGCAGGTTGAGCAGTTCGTCGGACTCCCCGGAGTAACTGAGCGCCAGCACGATGTCCCCATCGTTGAGAACCCCGAGATCGCCATGGAGGGCGTCCACGCTGTTCATCACCACGCAGGTAGAACCGGTGCTGGAGAGGGTGGCCGCTATTTTTTGTCCCACATTGCCGGATTTGCCGATGCCAACAATGACAATCTTCGAGCGGTTGCTCAGTGCCTCGACGACCATTTCCACCGCCCGGCAGAAAGACGAGTCGAGTTGTGCGCGCACCGCCCGAACGGCGGCCAATTCGATATCAAACACTTTGCGGGCCTGGAGTAAATGATCCACAGACCACAGCATGGAACGAAGCTGGGAGCAGTCAAGTTCCGTTAACGGCCGGTAACGCCTGGGCAGGCGCCCTTTCCGCGGGTTCAAAGACCCGTTCGTCGCCGCCGATCTCATGCTGCTGATCACGGGGACTGACGCCACGCCGTCAGCAACCCGGTTGCCTCGGCAAACTGATCCTCCGCCAAAACCCACCGTTTCGGATGGAAGGGAGCCCCGGGCATGACCGGTGATAGTTCCGAATCTCGCCGGCGATGACGGCCTGGTCCAAACGGCGGCGAGAAAGTCCCCGCTCCGCGCTCCCTGGCAATCAACGCGAAACTCCGTCATCTCGATAGTGACTTGGGGGTTGAAGTGCTATTACTATCCGGCCATGACCGATCTGCGCCGCGTCACTCTTACCGCCCTGGTCTATTTGCTTTGCGCCTGCTCCTCCCGTTGCGGAACGGCTCAGGAACCGTGGGAAAAGCGGCTGAGCCATCCCCCGGCGGACGCGCGCATCTGCAAAATCATCCATAACTGGCCCGACTCAACCGCCGCGCAGGATCAACTCATTTGTCGTCTTGGCACCCAGGGCTTCGGTGGCGTGGTGTGCAACGTCTCCTTCGATCAATACCTTGAAAGCGACGCCAAGTGGGCCGCGTTCACCCGCGCGGTCAATGCGGCGAAGCAAGCCGGCTTCGCGATGTGGCTCTACGACGAGCGCGGGTATCCCTCCGGCAACGCCGGCGGTCTCACGTTGCGCGGCCACCCCGAGTGGGAGGCGCGCGGATTACTCGTGGCGGACGCGGAGTCATCGGGCGGCCCCGTCGAGTTGGCACTCCCGCCGGGAACACTGGTTTTTGCCGCCGCGTTTCCAGTGCGTGCCGGCCACCTTGATCCGGCAAATAAAGTCAATCTTGCGCCGGAAATCCACGGCGGAAAGGTGACCTGGCAGGCCCCGGCGGGAAGGTGGCGGGTGATGGCGGTTACGGAAGACCGCCTCTTTGAAGGCACCCACGCGGCGGGCAACCTCCACGCCAAAATTCCTTACCTGAATCTGCTCATGCCGGAGCCCACGGCTCGTTTTGCCGATCTCACTTACGGTGGCTACGCGAAGCATCTCGGCAACGATCTCGGCAAGTATTTCATGGCCACCTTCACCGACGAACCTTCCTTGATGAGCCTCTTCCTGGAACCGATGCCGTATCGTCCGCTGCCGTGGTCGCCGAATCTGCCGGTCGAGTTCAGGAGGCGCCGTGGCTATGCGCTGGATGCCGCGGCTATCCCCTCGCTGGTGGCTGATGCGAGTTCCGACGGTGAGCGAATGAGGCACGATTTCTGGCTGACGGTGGGCGAGCTGGTTTCGGAGAACTACTTCGGCCAGCTTCAAACCCGCGGCCGCCAGCTCAGCGTCCCTTCTGGCGGGCACTTGCTCGCGGAGGAAGGCATCGTTTCACATGTTCCTCTCTACGGAGATTTCTTCCGCTGCATCCGGCGGCTCGACGCACCCAGCATTGATTGTCTGACCAGCCTGCCACCTGAAGTGCCGTGGTTCATAGCGCGGCTTCTGAGCAGCGCGGCGGAACTGGAGGGCCGGCCGCTGGTGATGAGCGAAACCTCCGATCACTCCCAGCATTACCGGCCGTCTGGCGACCAGCGGCCCCGGCGCGTGGTGACCGAAGCCGAGATCCGTGGCACCTGCAATCGCCAGATCGTTGCCGGGGTCAATGCCATCACCAGTTACTACAGCTTTGCGGAGTTGTCGGACGAGCAATTGCGCCGGCTGAACGAGTGGGTGGGGCGGTGCTGTACGGCGCTGCGCGGCGGGCACCAGGTGGCGGAGATCGCCGTGCTGTACCCGGTGGAGACCCTCTGGACCAAGTTCATCCCTTCGCGCCATTGGGCCCGGGAAGCGGGCGCGGCAGCGCGGGTCGAACACCTCTACCGAGCCGCCGCGGAAAGCCTGTTCGCCGCCCAGCGTGATTTTACGTTCGTGGACAGCCGGGCGCTGGCGGAAGCCAGCGTCCAATCGGATGCGCTGGTTCACGGCCGGCTTCGCTGGCGAGTCATCGTGCTGCCAGGCACCGATACGCTGCCGCTGGCGGCCTGGAAGAATCTTGCCCGATTCGTCCGCGGCGGCGGCGTTGTGGTCGCCCTCGGGGCGCTGCCAGTCAACAGCGAAACCGAATTCCCGTCCGCGCGGGTTCAGGCATTGGCCGGGGAACTCTTTGGCATAAATGAGGCGGGCGCTTCGCTTTCGCCGGAGCCGCGCTCCCGCACTAACGCCGCCGGAGGCCTCGGGGTCTTCCTTCCGCGCGGCCTGGAAGGCTTGTTGCCGCCCGTGCTGGACGGTTTGTTGGAGGCAGACGTGAAAGTGGCCGGGCCGCAATCGCCGTTGCGCATTACGCATCGCCGCCTCGACGAGCGAGAGGTCTATTTTGTCATCAATGACAGCGCCAAACCCTGGAAAGGCCAGGTGAGTTTTGCCGCAGCCGGGGCCGGCGAATGCTGGAATCCCGCAACGGGCCTCAAGGAGGAATTACCCGG
The DNA here is from genome assembly GCA_038209025.1 of Verrucomicrobiota bacterium. Lineage (GTDB taxonomy): Bacteria > Verrucomicrobiota > Verrucomicrobiia > Limisphaerales > UBA8199 > JBBQYD01. Next base: position 15,179 of record JBBQYD010000010.1, read on the forward strand.
CACCAACTCCGTCCCGCTCAGTCTCGAGGCCTACGGCGCCAGCTTGGTCCGCTTTCAGTCCGCGCGCCCACCGCTGCGCCGGCTTGTCACCAGCGGCTGGTTGCCAGCTCTTGCCTTGCAGGCCGTGCCCCCCGCGGAACCAACCGTGGGTCGCGGGGAGTTTGTGCGTGAGAAGCTCACCCCCGATGCCACCCGCTCCCGCCCCGCTGCGCCAGTTTGGAGGGCGGCGGCCGTCCTGACCAAGGCCAAAGTGGACACCCACCTGTTCCTGCAAATACGCTGCCCGCAAGCGCTGGACCTGAGCGACGCCAACTGTCTGGCAATTGAAACCTGGGTGCCGGAGGACCAGTCCACGCCAAACCAGCTCCTGGTGATCCTCCACGAAGAGGGCGGTGGGGACTTTTTCGCGGAAACAGGCCGGTCGCTGGCCGCGCCGGGCAAGGAATGCTCCTTCATTCCAATCAGCCGTTTTCAACTCGCCGGCTGGTCGAAAGACGCCGATGGCATGCTGGACCTGAAACGAGTGAGCGAGATCCGCGTGGGCTGGGGCGGTTATCTGGGCGCGGAAGGAGAGAAGGTTGAATTCAGCCTGGCGCTGCCGCAGATCGGGACCCTGGTATGGAATCAGAAACGAGCCGCGGCAAAGTAGCCACGCGTCCCATGCGCCAGGCATCATTCCCGACCATTGCGCGAACGCTATTCGAGGTTCGGGAAGGAGCCGAGCACTTTGACGTAGCTGCAATGCTCGCTGAGCATTTTCAGCGCGCGGGCGACTTTCTTATCCTCCTGGTGGCCGTCGCAATCGACAAAGAAGAAGTACTCCCAGGCTTTGCGTTTGCTGGGCCGTGACTCGATCTTGGTCATATTAATGCGAAACCGGCGGAAGGGGGCCAGGGCTTGATACAAGGCGCCCACGCGGTCCACAAGGCTGAACATCACGCTCGTGCGGTCATTGCCCGTTGGCGGGGTGCATTGCTTGCCCAGAACCAAAAAGCGGGTGGCGTTGGCCATGTTGTCCTGGATGTCCATTTCCACCAGGGGCACACGATATTTTTCGGAAGCCAGCACGCCGGCAATGGCCGCCGAGTATTTCTCCTTCGCGGCTAATTCCGCGGAACGCGCATTGGAGGAAGTCTCGATGATCTCCACCCTCGGGAAATTGGCCTGCAGCCAGCCGCGGCATTGGCCGAGCGATTGAGGATGGGTGAAGAGCTTTTTGATTTCCGAGCGCTTATAATTGCTCACCAGGCAATGCTGGATGGGGATGACGATCTGGGCGGCGATTTTCAGATCGCTATCCACAAACATATCCAGCGTGTGGGTAACCACGCCTTCCGTGGAGTTTTCCACGGGCACGACGCCGTAATCGGCGCGCCGCTTGCTAACCTCGGTGAAGACATCGGAGATGGTCTTTTGCGACGAGTAGCGCAGGCTGGAGCCGAACTTGCGGATGGCGGCCTGGTGGGTAAAGGTCGCTTCCGGTCCGAGATACGCGATGGTAAGGGACTTTTCGAGGGACAACGCGCTGGACATCACCTCGCGGTAAATCGCTTGCAGGGATTCATCGGTGATCGGGCCTTTGTTCATGCGAAAAAGCCGCTGCATCACCGCGCGCTCCCGGTGGGGAGCGTAAATTTCCTCGCCCTGCTTCAGCTTGATCTCACCGATGGCCAGCACGTGGTTGGTCCGCTCGTTAAGCAGGCGCACGATTTGTTCGTCGTACTTGTCAATCGCTTTCCGATGCTCGGGAATATTCATGATGGGGTGGCCCCGGCAAGGGGCGATTCGGGTTGAACGGCAGGTTCGGTTCCGGCGGGGGGCAATTCGGTCGCTGGCGTGGCGGGGGCCATTCCGCCTGTGGAAAGCGGGCTGTCCAGCAAAGACAACTGTTCCGGCGCAGGAGCGCCTGGATCGGCGGTGGTCAGGGTTTCGGGCTTTTTCACCACGATGCGGCGCAGTTCATCCGCGGCGGGCATGTCATCCAGGTTGCGCAACCCAAAATACTCCAGGAACGACGGAGTGGTGCCGTAGGTCATCGGCCGGCCAATCACTTCCGCGCGCCCGACCTGTTCGATGAGCCCGCGTTCCAGAAGCGTTTGCATTACTCCATCCACTGCCACGCCGCGCACCTGTTCAATCTCGGCGCGGGTGGCCGGCTGGCGGTAAGCGAGAATAGCCAGGGTCTCCAGCGCCGGCTGTGAGAGGCGGGGCGGACGGGCCTTGTGACCCACCAACGCTTTGAGCCAGGGCGCGTACGGCGGCTGGGTCACGAATTGCCAGGATCCAGCCACGCAGACCAATCGAAAACTGCGCTGCGCCTGTTCATGGTCACCCGCCAATTGCTCCAAGGCGGCTACCACTTCTTCGTCCTTCACTCGCCGCAGACCGCGCACCGTTTCGTCCCCTTCGGCATGCTCGGGAGCGGCGGCAAAGACGTCCCGCATTTCTTTCACGCTCAACGGTTTTTGGGCGGAAAACAGGATGGCTTCCAGGATGTATTTCAGTTCCATGCTAAGTTTGCGGGTTCTCGGGCGCGGTTTCGGCAACCGGCGTGATTGCCGCGTGGCTGCCTTCGTGTTCGATGGGTTCGACCAGCGCCAGGGGCAGGGCCGCCTGCTTTATTTCTATTTCGCCAAAAGCCTCTTCTTGCACGGCCACAATCTGCTTTAGCCGGATCAATTCCAGCAGCGCCAGGAAGGTCACCACCACCTCGTTGCGGCTGGCCGCGGACTCGAACAGCTCCGAAAATCTTAGCTTCCCGGCCTCACTCATCCGCCGCAGCAAGTGCTCAATCTTTTCGCTTACGGTCCATTTGTCCTCAAAGATCTCGCGCGATTCCTCCCGCTGGTTGAAGCGCTTGAGAATGGCGTTGACGGCGTTTACCAGGTCGAAAATGGAAGCGGGAGCGCGGCTGGGGGTTTCATCCGGGAATTCCGGCCGAATGGGCTGCCGCGGAAATACCTCCGCCTGGTGCGCCTCCATCGCCGCCAGTTGCGCGGCGGCATCCTTGAATTTCTTGTACTCCACCAACTGCCGGATCAATTCCCAGCGGGGATCCTCCCCGTCCTCTTCAGCCTCGGCCTGCACCTGTTGATCGACGGGCAGCAGTTCCCGGCTCTTGATGTACATCAGGGTCGAGGCCATGACCAGGAACTCTCCGGCCACATCAAGGTCCAACAGCCGCAAAGTCTCGATGTATTCGATAAACTGGGTGGCCAACTTGGTCAGGTTGACCTGATAAATATCCACCTCCTCCTTTTTGATCAGGTAAAGGAGCAGATCCAGCGGTCCCTCAAAGACCTCAAATTTGACTTTATATTCAGCCATGCACCCAGCGAACTTGCAGCCGCCAGAACAATTAATGTTAGAGCATCCTGCAATCCCTTGGCAACCATGCACTGGCCTGGGAAGCGGTTGCCGTTCCAAAGGTGGCGCGGTCCAGGCTGGCGGGGCGGCAGCAACCATGGCTGGGAATGGCGAAGGCCGGTTGGAGCGGAATTCGCGTCCGCTGCTGGCATCACCCCGAGGCAGCGTCCGGAAATCAGGCCGCTCCAGGCGGTTTTTTTGCCCGAAAACGGTCTTGGGATAGGTCTTGACCCCAAGGGTGCATTACCACTAGCTTATCAATTCGTTAGGCACAGTTCATGTTCGCGCAATTTAAAAGCCTATTTTCCAATGACATTGGAATAGACCTGGGGACTGCCAATTCCCTCGTATATGTACGAGATCGCGGGATTGTACTGCGGGAACCCTCAGTTGTGGCGATTCAGGCGGGAACTACCAACGTCCTGGCGGTTGGCGAGGAAGCCAAACGGATGCTGGGACGCACCCCTGGAAACATTGTGGCTATCCGGCCCATGAAGGACGGCGTAATCGCGGACTTTGAAATTACCGAGGCGATGCTCCGTCATTTTATTCAGAAAGTCCATCATCGGAAGCTAATCGCCCCACGAGTCGTGGTGGCCGTGCCTTCGGGCATAACCGAGGTGGAAAAGCGGGCGGTCAAGGATAGCGCCACACATGCCGGAGCGCGGGAAGTCTATTTAATAGAGCAACCCATGGCTTCGGCGATAGGCGTCGGGCTGCCGGTGCATGAGCCGGCAGGTAATATGATCGTGGATATCGGCGGCGGAACTTGCGAAATCGCAATTATCTCGCTCGCCGGGATTGTCTTCAGCCGGAGCCTGCGGGTAGGCGGAGACGAATTTGATGAAACGATCGTCGCGCACATGAAGCGTGCCTATAACCTGATGATAGGTGAACGCACAGCGGAAGAAATCAAGATTCGACTTGGCTCAGCTTTTCCGCTGGAGCAGGAATTGACCATGGAAGTTAAAGGGCGCGATTTGAGCGCGGGGCTGCCAAAGACCCTGACCATTCGCTCCGAAGAAATTCGCGAAGCCCTGCAAGAGCCGCTTTCCAGTATTTTGGAATCCGTCCGCATCACCCTTGAGCGCTGTCCCCCGGAATTATCGGCGGACTTGGTGGATCGAGGGATCGTTATGGCCGGAGGTGGAGCATTATTGCGCGGTATTGACCGGTTGGTGGCCGAAGAAACGGGCCTGCCGGTGCATATTGCCGACGATCCCCTCAGCGCGGTGGCCGAAGGCACCGGACGCGTTTTGCAGGAACTGCAGTTTCTCAAGCGCGTTTCCTCGAACTCCAAGTAAGTCAGCCTCATCACTTGTCATCAGTGGCAGGCACCGCCGCAAGGGTGCCTCGGGCGTGTGTGTTTTCCCATGCCCTTCGCGGACTCAAGCATTCCCGCTGCGGTCCGCAACAGATGGCAATTAGATGTTCAAACAGTCGCATTATATTGCGTTGGGCCTGGCGGTTTTGCTGACAACCATTGTCCTGAACCTTCCGGAGCGGGCCACTGCGCGCCTGAAGCTCGGCATTGGGAGCTTATTCGTCCCGCTATTCGGGCTCGCCGGCTCCGCCCAGCAAGTGGCGGCCAAGGCGGAAGAGCTTGCGCTTACCCGCAAGCAACTCCTCAAGCAAAACCACACCCTTAAACTCGAAAACCAGGAACTCCACCTGCAGATTGCCCGGGCCGAGACTTTTGAACGCGAAAACACCCGCCTCCGCCAGATGGTCGGCTGGCAGCAGCAAAAACCCTGGAAGGTTCGGCTCGCCAATGTGGTCCTGCGAGAGCCCGCGAACTGGTGGAGAACGGTTCATATCGACCTCGGCGTCCGGGATGGTCTGAGCAACAACCTGCCCGTTTTAACTCCCGAAGGATTCCTGATTGGCCGCACGGCTTCGGTCAGCCTCACCCGGTCACAGGTCGTTTTGCTGGGCGACCCCAACTGCCGGGTGTCAGCCAGGATTGAAAACGAGGCCCGGGATACGGGGGTGATTGGCGCGGCCGGCCCCCTGGATGGAGAGATGGTTGAAATGCGCTACCTTTCACGCAACGCGATCCTCAAGCCGGGGCAGGAGGTTGTGACCAGCGGCCTGGGGGGCGTTTTCCCCAAGAACCTGCCGATCGGAAAAGTGGTGGACGCCCACCAGGTCGATTACGGGTTTCAAACCCTCGCCAGGGTGCGGCTGGGAGCCAATCTAAACGCGTTGGAAGAAGTATGGGTGGTGATGAACCCCTGATATGAGCTGGACCCATACATTGCTGGTAGTTGCCGCGGCGTTCTTCGCGGTGTTCCTGCAAGCTGCTTTCCCCGTCACCCGCTGGGCTCTGGGAGCGCAGGTTGATCTGCTTCCGCCTTTGATCGTTTATACCGCGTTGTCCGGGGGCCTGTTCCCAGTGTCCCTGGCCGCGGTTTGGGGTGGCCTGTTTTTCGATGCGCTATCCGCCAATCCGCTGGGCACTACGATCCTGCCGCTCCTGGCCGCCGGGATACTTGTTCATGCGTTTCGGGACTTGATCCTGCGCACCCAGGTCTTCGCCCAGGTGGTCATCGGCACGGCCGCCGGTTTTTTCGTGCCGCTCGGCAGCCTCTTTATTCTCTTCCATTCCGGCCAGCAACCCATGTTTGGCTGGGGCACCCTTTGGCAGCTCGTGGTCATGGGAGCAGGCGGGGGGGCGCTGACCCCTTTGGTGTTCCGCTTCTTTGAGTGGATAAACCGGCACTTCACCCATGCCCCGCTGGCGGTCACCAGTTTCCGGTCCGATCGGGAAATCCGCCGAGGACGCATCTGATGCTGATTTTTGACCAGCTTAGAAAGAACGATCCGCAGCTTCGGGCTGTGGCGCTGGCGGCGTTGGCGGGTTTGGGAGTGTTGCTGGCGGGATTATGGTGGGTACAGGTCATCTCGGGCCGCCAATATCAATCGAACCTGGAGACGCAATCCTTCCGCACCATCCGCGTGCCGGCGATGCGCGGAAGCATTCTGGATCGCAATGGCGTTCCGCTCGCGGAGAATCAGCCGGCCTACCATGTCAGTTTATACCTGGAAGAATTGCGGCCGCAGTTTGATGCCGCCTTTACGGTGGAGATCGCGCGGGTGCGGGCGGGACTTCAGGCTGCCCTGGAGCAACGTGAAGCGCAACTGGGGCGGGGGCTCTCCAGGGAGGAGAAAAAGCGGTTCAGCCTGGGGCTGAAGGAAAAGAACGCCATCCGGCAGCAGGTGCGCTACGCGGTGGCCAGCAACGTTGTCTTTGAGGTCGGCCGCCGGGTAAAAGTACCGCTGGCCCTTGACCGTCCGGACTTCGAACGGCATTACCAGGCCCGGTTGGCGCTGCCCTATCCGGTGTTGCGTTATCTCAAGGCCGAGCAGATTGCCCGGTTCGAAGAGCAGCCGCTCCGCATGCCGGGAGTTGATCTCGAAATTCAGAGCACCCGCGTTTACCCGCATGATGGCAGCGCCGCTCATCTGCTGGGCTCGCTCAGGAGAGACGACAGTTCAACTGATGGCGAAGAATCATTCTTCTCTTACCGGTTGGCGGACTACCGGGGCGAACTGGGCATTGAGTTCGGTTTCGACCGCCAATTGCGCGGCACCGCCGGGGCGAAATCCGTGCTGGTCAACAATGTGGGATACCGGCAAACGGAGCATGTGTGGAGCCAGATAGAGCCGGGGTCGAACGTGGTCCTGACGCTGGACTTGCGCATCCAGCAGGCTGCCGAACGGGCCTTGCAGTCCGGCCCCCGGGGCGCCAACACTGCCGGTGCCGCCGTGGTCATGGACGTCAATTCGGGAGATATCCTCGCCCTGGTTTCGTCGCCCACTTTGAACCCCAACCACTTCGTCCAGGGGTTCCCACGCGGTGAGTGGAAGCGGATCACCGATGTCCACGCGCAAAAAAATCGCGCCACCCAGGAGAACTACGCGCCCGGTTCAATCTTCAAAATCGTGGTGGCGCTGGCGGCGCTGGAGGCCGGCCTGAACCCCCACGCAACGCTCAGCGTCCCCGCGAATCCCATGCGCCCCACGCGCGGTTATTATCAGCTTGGCCGCAGAACCATCCGCGATCTCGCGCCGCCCGGAACGTATGACTTTAAACGCGCGTTGAAGCTTTCCAGCAACACTTATTTTATTACCCAGGCACTCCGGACCGGCCCCGAGCGAATCGTGAACCTGGCCCGGCGATTTCACTTCGGCGAACGTTTCGGGCTGCCCACCCGCCAGGAGACGGGCGGAAACCTGCCGGCATTGGAACGTGTTCGCGGCCGCTGGACCGACGGCAACACCGCTAATCTGAGCATCGGCCAGGACCCCGTGCTTGTCACTCCACTGCAAGTAGCGGTCATGACCTCCGCCGTGGCCAATGGCGGAAAAGTTCTCTGGCCAAGGCTGGTGCAGCGGATCGAACCGGTGGACACCTTCTCCTCGCAACCACCGACGGTATTCCCGGCGGGACGGGTCCGTGATGAATTGGGGGTTAAACCGGGCAACCTCGCCATCCTGGCGGAAGCCATGCTGGCGGATACCGAAGACTCCGACGGGACCGGCAGGCATGTGCGTGATCATGCGCCGCTGGAGGGCCTGCGGATCTGCGCCAAAACCGGCACCGCCGAAGTTCAGGATGAGGACAACGCCGCTGACGGCCAGACGACCTGGTTCGCCTCCTTTGCGCCCTATGAGAAACCCAAGTACGCGGTGGTGGTGATGGTGGAGAACGGCGCTTCCGGCGGAGGCACGTGTGGGCCCATTGCGGGGAAAATCTACCAGGCGCTCATGGAGCTTGAAAAAACGGCCCCGAACGGGCAGTTGGCCGAAGCCCGGCCGAAAGGAGCCCGATAATGCGCTCCGGGTTGCTGTTTAGTGAGTCCCAATCGCGAATCGACCGGCTGCAAATCGGCGCGCTAACCGGATTGATGGTCATCGGCGCGCTGTTCGTCTATAGCGCCACCATGGTGAGCGAGAGCGCGGCGGTGGCGGCCTGGTACAGCCAAAGCTGGTTCCGTCAGATTGTCTGGTATGTGCTCGGCTCGGGAGCTGGCGTGGTCGTCTGCCTGGTTGACTATCGCACCCTCGCCCGCTGGTCTTATGTGTTTTACTGGGGAGCCATCCTGCTGCTGGTGGCCGTGCTCATCCCGGGCATTGGCTCCATGCGCTTTGGAGCCCGGCGCTGGATTGACCTGGGCTTCTTCCAATTCCAGCCGTCGGAGTTTGCCAAACTGGCGTTTATCCTGGCCCAGGCGAATTTCCTGAGCCGCCCGCCCGATGAGTTGCGCATCGGCGGCAATTTTCTGAAGGCTTTAGGGTTGCTGGCTTTGCCCTTCCTGCTGATCATGAAAGAACCGGACCTTGGCTCGGCACTGGTTTTTTTGCCAACCGGCCTGGTGATGATGTTTGTGGCCGGCGTGCCGGGGCGGTTTTTGACGCGCCTGCTCGGCATCGTGGGAATTTTGGGCGCCTTGTTTTTGGTGGACGTGCTGTTTGCTCCGCCAAACTGGCAGATCAAACTCGAGGAATATCAGCGGCGCAGGCTGCTGGTTTACTTCGGGATTCAACAAACTCCGCCTTCCGATGCGTCGAAGGTGGATCGCGAACGCCTGCGCAAGCAGCAGTTTGACGACTCGCACAACGTCAGGCAGGCATTAATCTCCGTGGGTTCAGGAGGGCTCACGGGCAAAGGCTGGCGGCAAGGGACCCAAAATGCTTTGGGCTATCTGCCGCGCGCCGTGGCGCATAACGACTTCATCTTCTCCGTGATTGCCGAGGAGCAAGGTTTTGTCGGCAGCGTGGTTGTGCTCACGCTGTATGGTGTGGTTCTGTTTTGTGGGATCAGAGTCGCTGGTCAGGCGCGCGATCGCCTGGGGAAAACCGTGGCTGTGGGTGTGGTAACCCTCCTCTTCAGCCATGTATTCATCAATATCGGCATGAACATACGTCTCATGCCCGTGACGGGGGTGCCACTGCCGCTGCTCAGCTACGGCGGGTCATCAGTGCTCAGCTCGTTAATCGCCATGGGCATGTTACAAAATATCTATATCTATCGAAAGGCCTACTAGTTATGAGTGAAAGAAACTTTTCCAGACGCCGCCGTGGCGGAATGCGCTTCCGTCCTACCGGGGGCCTGGGGCATGGCCAGCAGCAGCAACGGCCGGATCGCGAAGCGGTCCAGGCCCGCGCCGAAGCGGTGACCGAACCTATCACGCAAGAGAAGGTCTATGACTCCCGTCATGCCACCGAGATCGAGCGGTCGGAAAACCTCGCCGCGGGTCTGCCGCCCGACGGCCTGGCCCCCGAGCCGACGGGAGCCGCCGCCAAACACGATTTTCGCGAACCCCACTTCGACACCCCGGCGGAAGTGGAGGAGGAAAAACCCTTCACGCCCGTGACCGTTGAAGAACGGTCCAAAGGGTTCCTCGACAGCATCCGGATTGCGGCCACCAACATCGTTCGCAAGGTGCAACGGCTTATCAAGCCGGTGAAACGGGCCCATAAAGAGGTTATTATTAATGCCGAAAACCTCGAAACCCGCGTGGGCGTGCTCGAGGAAGGCAAGTTGGAGGAGTTCACCATCGAACGCACCTCCGAGGAGCGCCTGGTGGGCAGCATTTTTAAGGGCAAGGTGCGCAACCTGGAAGACGGTTTGAAGGCCGCCTTTGTCGATATCGGCTTCGAAAAGAATTCGTTTCTGCACTATTGGGACATCGTGCCGAGCAGTTTCGACAGCGGCGTTGAAATCGTGGAGCGCGAAAGCAAGCGCCGTGAGCGGCCGAAAATCACCCAGAAGGATATCCCGCGCGTTTACCCCCCGGGCAGTGAAATCATTGTCCAGGTCACCAAAGGTCCCATCGGCACCAAAGGACCCCGCGTAACCACGAATATCGTTCTCCCGGGCCGCTACCTTGTGCTGCTGCCGATCTCCGATCAAAGCGGCATCTCCCGCAAGATTGAGAATCAACAGGAACGCCAGCGATTGAAGAAAATCCTGCGTGAACTGGCCATTCCCGATGGCATGGGCGTCATCATGCGCACGGTGGGCGAAAGCCAGCAGAAGCGTTACTTCGTTCGCGATCTTGCCCTCCTGCTCGATGAATGGCGCTTGATCCAGGACCGCATCAAGAGCCAGTCGCCCGCCACCTGCGTGTTCCAGGAACCCGACCTCATCGAACGGACAGTGCGCGACTTCCTCACGGAGGATGTCGAGCGCATCGTGGTCGATAGCCCGCAAGCCTGCGACCGCATGCGCGAAATGATTTCCAAAATTTCCAGGCGCTCAGCCGATAAAGTGAAGCTCTACAGCGAGCCTCAGCCCATTTTCGACCGGTTTAACATCACCCGCCAACTCGAAAACACGTTCTCCCGCCAGGTCCATCTCAAAAGCGGGGGCTACATTGTGGTCGATGAGACGGAAGCCCTGGTGGCCATTGATGTGAACACCGGGCGCCATAAAGGCGGCAAGGACCAGGAGTCCACCATCCTGAAAGTGAACATGGAGGCCGCGGAGGAAATCGCCCGGCAATTGCGCCTCCGCAACATGGGCGGCCTGATTGTGCTCGATTTCATCGACATGAAATCCCGCCGCGATCAGCAGACCGTTTATCAGCGCATGAAGGATGGTCTCCGCCGTGACAAAGCCAAAACCCACGTGCTGCCCATCTCCCAGTTGGGCCTGATGGAGATGACCCGTCAGCGCCACTCGGAGAGCGTGAACGCCGCGGTGTATGACGATTGTCCGTACTGCAAGGGCAGAGGGCGGCTGAAGAGTGCCCTGACGATGAGCGTGGAAATCCAGCGCAAGCTCGGCGAAATCCTGAAAAAACGCTCGCGGGACGAATCGGACTTCCAGCTTCGCATCGTGGTTCACCCCACGATCCTGGAGCGCCTCCGCACCGAGGATGAGAAGCACCTGATTGAAATGGAAAAACGCTATTTCGGAAAACTTTCGTTCCGCGCGGATCCCAGCCTGCATGCCGAGCAGTTCAAGATCGTAAATGTGGCAACTAATGACGAAGTAACCTGACGTTTCTGGTCCCGTTGCACCAACCCCGTCCGGAATTCCGGGCGGGGTTTTTTGGCTTTTGACGTGTTTCCCCTCCTCCTAAAACAGCCCGCCCGTTGGTTGAAGGAGGCGTGAGCCACGTTCCCTGTCATCCAAATCCTGCTTCCCCTGCTCAAGGCAAACGGCTAATTTGCTGAGACATTCAAGTGAGAATCCTGGTCCTGTCCTCCACACGCAAAGAGCGAGACGGCATCGCCGAATACACCCGGCAGGTGTTCCGCCCTGATTTCCAACAACCGGGGAAGGTTGAATTCGAAATTATCGATATCACCCCTGCCAACATGCTCCGGGCCGCTTTTCAAAAAGTGGATATCCTGCATGTGCAGCACGAGTTTTTCATGTTCGACCGGCTCGTGGGTGTTACTGCCCTGCTTTACTACCCTTACCTGTGGTTTTGGTCCAAACTCCTGGGATACAAGCTGATCACCACCATTCATTCGACCTACAACGTCGCTGATCTCGAAGGTGCCCTGCCCCATTTCCGCAAGTTCAAATGGCTCTTCCCGCTGGGCAGCATCTACATGCGGCTGCACCTGCTGACCGTCAGCCTGCTCTCGAAACGCATTGTGATTCTCAGCAAAATCGGGATGGAGAACATGGCCCGCGTGCTTTCACCAGGGCAGATGCGGCGCAAAGTGCGCTACACTCACCTGGGCAATTACGCCTCCAATATCGTGATGCGGCGGCATGGATTACTGCACCGAAAACTTGGCCTCCAGCCCAACGATCATCTGTTCACACTGTTCGGGTTCGCCTTCCCCATCAAAGGCTACGAGTATGCCATTTACGCGATGGATATCCTGGTCAACCAGCGCGGGCGAAAGGATATCCGGCTGGTGGTCGTCAGTGGCGAGACCGGCAAAGGCAGTTTCCCCGGCGGTGGCCAGGGTGGCACTTACATTGGCTGGCTCAAGCAATTGAGCTCCGATAGAAAGCTGGAACCTTACGTGAATTTCACCGGCTATCTGGCCAACGACGACCCGTTATTGGAGGAAATCTTCGCCGAAACAACCGCGTTCGTTTTCCCCTATCTGGACCGTAACTTCCCTTCCGGGGCGATCTCCACCACGTTAGCCACCGGAAAACCCATGCTCGTCACCGACATCAGGTGCTTTCAGGAGTACGCGGGGTTGCCCTGTTTTCCTGAAAAGGATGCGGCCGCGTTGGCCCTGAAGATGGAAGAACTGGCGTACCAACCCGATGTCGTTGCCTCGTCCAGCGCGGTAACGCGCAAAAATGCGGAGCAGTTCAGCATGGACCGCATCTACCAGCGCCACCTGGACGTCTATTGTGAAGCGCTTGGCCGGGCGCTCAGCTAATCGGGCGGGCGGATGTCAGTGAAACACCGCGGATGTCCGTCACGGCGAAGCAGAAAGTAACGCGGCGGTTCGAAATGGTTTTCCGCGGTAAAGGGCTCGGCAAATTGGTCGCCGCAAAGATCGCGCCGGACAAAGAAAGCGTTGATCCCGGACAGCTCGCACCCAACCAGGGCGTAACCCAGTTCGGCGCCGAGCTTTTCGTAGGCCTTAAGATTGGCCCCCATGTAGGAGGTGCAGTTGTAAGTGAGGGAGGGGTTGTATTCCACCATCCATTCCTGG
>JBBQYD010000011.1:0-26376 GCA_038209025.1 Verrucomicrobiota bacterium
GGGCGGTCAGCCAAGTGACCGCCGACCAGACGAACACACTGCCGATGATCACACGGCTGCGGCTGAAACGGTCGGCAAGGTATCCTGCCGACGGACTCAACACCGCATACACCCAGAGAAATACTGAGGTGAGGAGGCCGAACTGTGCATCGGTCATCGTGATCTCGGCCTTGATGGAATCACGCATCGAGGTGATCATGAGCCGGTCGAGGTAGTTCAGGCACGCCACCGGCCAGAGCAGCACGACGACCAACCAGGCACGTCTGGATACTTTCGATAGGTTGGTCACGGTTTGATAAACTCGGGAATTAGTTTCTGTGCCACCGAACGAACCCGCTCCACTTCCGTCACCGGAATCGAGCGGTAAGGCCAGCGCATGCGCGCGCCCACATCCGCCCAGCCCCCCAGCAGGGCCATGAAGCGGTCACAGGCGGCGTTACAGTAACGCTGGTCTGTGATGAACGGCGCGATCGAGCCTTCCATGAAGCGTCGCAGACGTTGCTCCAATTCCAGCGCCCCGGCCAGGTCCGTCTGCATCTGGTCGGTCCAGCGCTGGGCGGCGAGCGGGTTGAGGCATGCCGCATTCGAATAGGCGCCCTGCGCGCCGCGCTGAACGCCGCTGGCCAAGAGATGGCCGGGCACAAAGACACTGATCCGGGCGAGATGCTGGCGCATCGAGGCGTACCAGTCGTCATCGCCGCCAGCGGTCTTGAGTCCCACCAAGGCGGGAACGCGTTCAGCCAGACGACCGATCTGTTCGGGCGACCAGACGCGCTTGGCGTGCGGTGGATTGTAAAGCACCAGACCGATGCCACCCGCCATTTCCGCCATCCGCTCCAGAAACGCCACCGCCTCGTCCTCGATCACGGGAAACCAATCGGGCAGGATCACCTGCACCGCGCCCGGCGCGAGCGGAGCGATGCGGCGCAAACGCTCCCGGGAAATCTGTGCGCTCATGTGGCTGACCCCGATTTGGAAGCGCATCCCCGCGGCCTTGCATTTCTCCGCGAGACATTCCGAGATTTGGTCAAACTCGGCCTCGGTCTGGGTATGAAACTCACCCGCCGTGCCGTGGGAGTAGATGCCGTCCACCCGCATGGCAATCAGGGTCTCGATTTCGGCGGCCACCCGCCCGAGGTCAAGCGAGTCGTCCTCGTTCCACGCCGACAACAGGGTTGCCCAGTTGCCGCGGATTTGATCAGAGGTGAGCGGTTTCATGTCGGTTCAAAGGCGCATGGCAAATGGTCATTTTGTCATGGCTTCGCAGCCCCGTCGGGAGTGACAGCTTGGAAGGCGGCGCCCCTCAGGCGGTCGATCTGTGGAGCGCTCGACGCTCCACCGGGTTGATTGGGTTGCAGCGAGTCGAGCGTAAAACTTCGAAACAGGATGGTTTCGTAGGAGTTGGTCAAGCCCGCCTCGTAAAGGCAGGCGATCAGCCCATTGGGGAGCGCCACCAGATCAGTGTATGCGGTAGGACCTGCGTGCAACACGCGGGACACCGGCCAGGACTGACCCTCGTCGAAGCTGGCGCGCACGGTCAGGTTGACGCGCTCGCTCTGGTTGGCCGGGTTGCTGAACAGGATGACGCTGCGGTTGGTTGCCCCCGGCCAACTGTAACGCCCAATGGCGGCCTGGCAGCGCGGCTCAATCAGTGTTTCATCCAGGTGCTGATCTTTCCAACTCAACCCGCCGTCCTCGCTGATGGCCACCTGGCGGCACTTCTTCGAACTGTCGTAGTTGCGCATGTTCAACATGAGCCGACCACCGGCGAGTTCCACGACCTCGCACTCGTTGACCTGATGCTGGGGAGTCGAGCCGCCGAGTTTCCAACTTTTTCCGTGGTCGTCGGAATAGATGATGTGCGAGTAGTAGTGTTTGGAATCCGACTCGATGTGGTCGCAGGGAATGACGAGACGGCCTTTATGAGACCCTTGTTCGATCTGAATGCCGTTGCCTGGACCAGTGGCATACCAACTCCAGTTGGTGAGCTTGGCATCGGCAGTGATTTCAAGCGGCTTGCTCCAGGACTTGCCGTCGTCAGTAGAATGGATGACAAACACCCGGCGGGTGTCCCGGCTGGTCTTGGCGATGATGTCCTTCTCATGATCGTCGCCACGATTCCAGGTGCTGAGCAACCAGATCGTACCGGTGTCGCGATCCACCACGGCGCAGGGATTGCCGCAGGTGTTGTCGCCATCGGCCCAGACGGTTTGTTGCGGGCTCCAAGACTTGCCGTTGTCGGTTGAACGGCGGACAAACAGATCAATCTTGCCGGCGTCGCCGCCAGAGTTCTTCCGCCCCTCGGCAAAAGCCAGCACCGTGCCCCGCGTGGTGACGGCCAGCGCCGGAATGCGGTAGGTGTGGTATCCGTTATGGCCACGGACGAACAGCGGTCCGGCGAGACGCTCTGAAGACGCAGAGTCCGCTTCCGTAAGCCATTCCAGATTGAAGCGGGCCAACGTGATGTGTGAATAGGCCCAGGGCCGGTTATGCTTTATAGCGGCTTCCGGAGTGCCCGACTCGTAGAAACACAGAACCGTTCCGTCCGACAACACAGCCAGATCGCTGTAGGCACTTGGCCCAGGTTGCAGAATTCTGCTCACGGGCCAGGTTCGCCCGCCATCTGCGCTAGCGTGAATCGTGACATTCGTCCGGTCCTTGTGGTCATGCTGAATGGTATTGGGATGCGAAAACAGCAACAGCGGTTTCTTCGTTCCGACAGCTCCAGGATGATTGACAATGCCGGCCATGCAACCCTGTTCAAGCAAATCCTCGACGAACTCAGGCTCGGACCAACCGGTCGCGCCATCGCGGCTATAGGCGGCCATGCGGCGGTTGCGCGGATCACCGTTACGGACGGTCACGAACACGCGTCCGTCCGCGAGTTGGGCAATATTCGGTTCGCTACCGTTGCGCAGCGCGATATCGCCACGCCGCCAGGTCGTGCCGTCGTCGTCGCTGTAAACGACCCCGGCGGCGGCCCTGAGTTTGGCCTGGCGATTGGTGGTGTTCATCCAAAAGGGAACAACCAGACGGCCTGTCCGAAGCTGGACGGCATGGCCCGGCCCGGTGGCGATGCGCTGCCAGTCCAGTTCCGAACGCAACTGATCGAAGGTCGAGGTAATCTCGACCGGCTTGGACCAAGTGACGCCATCGTCCTCGCTGCGCATGTAGAAAGCGCGCATGTATTCGATGCAATAGAGGAAATGGACCGTACCGTCGCGACCCGCAATGGCGACGGGATTGTTGACGGTCTGTTGATCCGGTTCGCCTTGCCGCTGCCCAGCCTTCCCCCAGTGGCTGGCGTTTCGTGTCATGGTGCGCGGTCCGAGATGGGCGATCTGTTTGGCGGGCGACCAGGTGCGTCCGCCGTCGGTGCTGCAACGCAGGTGAATTTCGAGCTCGCCCCAATCCTCGCCAGAGTATTTGCGAGCTTCGCAATAGGCCAGCGCCGTGCCCTTGGCCGTGACGATGATCCCGGGAATGCGATAAGAGGCGAAGCCCTCTTTCCCTTCCTCGAAGAGATTGGTCTTTTCGAGAAACGGGCCGGCGGCAGCCACCGCCCCCCAGCCGCCCAACACAAGGCCGGCGAGCAACACCAACTGTAGTGATCCGTTCCGTGATCTCATAAATATGTTGTGTCGATTAGTGCAAGACGACCTCGACTCGGTCGAGTTCGGGATAACGGTCGCCGTTCAGGTGGAAGCGGTTGACCACCTTGACTGCGCCCCGGTGCGTCACGTAGAGGCCGACGCCGCTGTCGGCGAGTTGCCCGACGGGAAAATCCGCGAAACGGTCCTGCACCCAATGCCGCTCTGCCACCGGGTCGGCAGGAAGGAGAAGAGAGGGGATGCAGCCATCGGCAACGCAGATGACCGGCCGGCACCACGGTGCGATGTGAGTTCTCATCAGCAGCTTACTTTTTCAGGACGTCCGCCAGCGCGCGGCCGTCGAGCAGCCAACTTAGGTTGAAAACGGCCACGTAAACCGATTCGTAGCAGTTCTTCACCCCGCCTTCGTAGTTCAGAAAGATTCTTCCCTCGCTCGGCGTGCCGGCGCGGCCGACGCCGAGATTTGAGTAGGCGCTCGGCCCTTCGTGGACGAGGCGTTTCACGGGCCACGTCTTGCCGCCACTGAAACTGGCCCAGACGGTGATCTTCTCGCGGCCAAAGGAAGTCGAAGCACCGACTTTTTCGGGCATGCGGCCCGCTTCCGTGTCGAGGTTGCTGTAGAGCAGGACGTCCGCCCCGTCTATCGGCAGGCGCACCAAGCCACCCATGCAGCCATACGACGTGCCGCGCGCGCCATCCGGCAGCACATCGCTTTCGAACGCGTTAAGCCAAAGTTCGCCACCATCGAAGCTCCAGCCGAAGTAGCGGTTGTTTTTGCTCATGTGCTCGCGGGAACTGTAGAGAATGCGTCCGTCCGACAGCTCCGCGAGTGCGCCCTCGCCGGAACCGAGCACCGGAAACGGCGCGCTCACCTGCCAGGACGCCCCTCCATCGTCGCTATACATGGACGTGTTGTAGTGGTAAGGCCGCCATTCCACATCGTTAGAATTGCTCGGGCCGAAGATGCGGCCGGGCATGAGCAGGCGGCCCTTGTGCTTGCCGAACTGCAACGTGATGCCCGGCTGGAATGCGCCGACGCCGAGGGGCACGGTGTCCGGGGAGCCGTGATTGAATTTGTTGGGCGATATCTTGATCGTCTCACGGGTCCAGGTGCGGCCATCATCCCGGCTTTTCCACAAGAAGCCTTTTGTCGCCTCGACGTAAAGCACTTCACCGCTGGTTTCGTTGACGATGACTTTGCCACCGGCGTCGGGGCCGATTTCGCGCGATCCACTCCATGTGATGCCGCCGTCGGTGCTTTCGCGGAGCTGATTGCCGTGAAAGGCCAGAACGTTGCCGGCGCGGGTAGTGATGATGTCGCGTCCACCGCGCCCATCGAAAAGCTTGTGGATCGTGAGCGAGGGCGAGGCAAGGAAGGCCTGGCCCGAAGTCCGGATCGACTTTTCCAACGGCTCCGGCGTGGCGATGGCGAGTGTCGCGCTTGCGAAGGCGGCAGCGGTCAACGCGAAGGCCATCCGGAGGGTGGCATTGACTTTCGAACAATCAACGGTGGTATTCTGCATAGATTCTTGGTCGTGATATTATATGCCTGATTAAACCTTCTCACGGCGACCGCAAGCGATAGAACACGTCGGTCCGGGCAGGGTTTGGGGTGATGTTCAGGACTGTTGCGTTGGAGCTTCCGGGAATATCAAACCAGTTGTTCGGACTGACCACCCCCACGATGTTGGACTGCGCGATCCAGCCCAAAAGCGAGGCGGGCCAGGTCAGTGAGAGCGTCCCGCCGGAGAAGCTGCAGCTGAGGTTTGTTGGATACGTCGCCGTGGCCGACACGACACTCAAAACGCCGTTGGTGGGATTGAAACTCCAGAGCCGTTCACCTGTCAGCGCGGGCGTGATGTTGGTGAAGTTGCCGGTCTTCGTGCCCGAAGCGCTGAACAACTGGAACGACTGGCCGTTGGTCAGCGTGCCCGCCAGATTGCTCACCACCAATGTGCCGCCGTAGGTCACGTTCCCCAATCCTTGCACCAAATCGCACTGGCCGTTGCTGGGGTCAATTTCCACGAACGTCGTTGCCGCCAACGTCAGGTTGTTGCTGATGGTGAGCGTGCCGATGGAGGCGCCCGGCGACAACGTCCCGCCGCTCTCCACACTAACCGCTCCCCCAATGACGCCACCGCCCCCCAGGATCGCGCCGCTCTGGACGGTGACGGCGCTGCTGTTGATGGTGCCATTGATAAGCAGTGTGCCGTTATTCACAGCGGTCGGACCCGTGTAAGTGTTCGTGCCGGAGAGGGTGAGCGTAGCCGGGCCGGTCTTCGTCAAGGCGAGGATGCGGTTGGAGGTTGCGTCAGCAACAAGGCCGGAGAACGCGCCATCGGTGTTCTGACAGATCTGAAGCGTCCGCGTGCCCGAACCAGAATTGAATGCCGTGTCAATCCTTCCCGCCCCAGTGAGGTTGCCGATAGTGGCCGTGCCACCGATGAAGCCGGCGCCAATGGAGAGGGTGCCAGCGGCGGCAATGTTGACACTGGGAGCACCGTTTTCGCTGTTGACCCCGGCGAAAGCTATCTTGCCCGCCTGGATGTCAACCAACCCGGAGAAGGTATTCGTGCCTGTCAAACCGAACTCAACTGCCCCGCCAACACTCTTAAGAATGGTTCCGATCCCGGAGAAGTTGTTGGGAAAATCCGTGTCTGAGTTGGTGCGGTTGAACTGGAAGGTCGCGTCGGGCCCGATGGCGATCGCGCTAGCATCGGCCAAGCTGCCGGAACCGCCGCCGTCGCCCAATTGCAGGGTGCCGGTGAAAACAGTGTTCTGTCCGGTGTAGGTGCTTGCACCGGTCAGTGTCAGTGTGCCGACGCCGTTCTTGCTCAGGCCGCCGTTACTGACGACGCCCGCCAACGCCACCGGGCTGTTGATGGTAAGTGCCCGTGTGGCGCCGTTGAGATCAATTGTTCCGAAGAAAGTCAGCAGGCCTGACCCGTATCCGGCCACTCCGCCAACGGTGAAGTTTCCACCCACCGTCACGTTGTTGTAAATCGGACGGTCGGCGCTGGTGCCGTTACAAAGGGTTCCGCCATTGATGGACATGGGGCCGGAGGTGGCGGCGGCGCCAAAGCCGCCCGTGTTGCCCCCGGTGACCACCACGCCTGCGTGGATGACCGTGCTGCCCGTGTAAGGATTGCTCTGCCGCAGGAAGAGAATGCCGCCCCCGTCTTTGGTGATGCCACCCACGCCGGAGATTGGACGGTCGAATTCGAGTTCGCCGCTGCCGTTGTGCGTCACAACCAGGTCGGTTGCCAGCTCTATCGACCCCAATCCAGCGGCTCCGCCGACGCCAACGGTAAAATTACCCGTCGCACCACTGGCGACCGTGTTGCTGGCATTGCCAACAAAAGCATCAAATGTCAGAACGAAGTTCGTCGCGGGTGAACGGATGTCTTCCGCCAGATAGATGCTGACATCACTATCGGCATTGGCGTTAAGGGTCAGGGACCGAATCGTGCGGTTGGCACCGAGGGCGTTGGTGAGATTGCCCGCTCCGAGGGCGTTGAAGATGACCTCCAGGCCGCTGTCGAACGTTGGCGTCGAATTGGAACTCCAGTTGTTCGGCTGCTGCCAAGTCTCGTTGCCCGGCCCAGCGCCGCCATCCCAGGTTTGAGGCGGTTGGTTGGTGGGTGCGTTGGGAACCAACGTGCCGATGGCAAACTTGTCGAAAGTAATTTTCCCGTAGCTGTCCCGCTCATACAACAGGCCGATGTTGCTCGTGCCGACCTTGGTCAGGCAGGAGTAGGCCGACGAACCCGAATAGACCAACTGGCTGAACGGCCAGGTCGCACCGTCATCCAGACTGCATTGGATGGTCATGTGATCCCGAGTGGTGGATGAAGGATTGGAAAACACCAGCATCCTTCCGTTCAAGCCCCCAGGATGCTCCACAAAGATCGTGCTGGCCTGGCAAACGGGACAGGCGAGATCCTGACGGACTTCCAAAGCGCCCCATGACGCGCCCTGATTGCTGCTGCGGCAGAAGACCCGCGCCTTAAAGGCGGCGTTACCGCCGGTCGCGCGGTCATTGCGCAGGAGCACCCCGCCAGAAATCTCCACTTCCTGCGATTCGCTGGAACCGCCCGGCAGCCATGTGCTCTGACTCCAGGTCAGGCCGTGGTCGTCGCTGTGAATATTCCTGCCGTTGGCGGGAATGATGAGCCGGCCCGGAGCGCCGTCAACCATCTGGATTCCGCGTCCCGGTCCGGTCGCATCCCAGCGGATGTTGGCCGGCTGCACTTCGGCAAAACGGTTCACCGGAGCTGACCACGCAGCCCCGTCATTGTCGCTGTAGCACGAAAAGACCTTGCGCACGTCAAGACTGGTCTCACCCTGTATTTCCGCCTGCGTATCATTCCCGTTATTCCAGGTCATAAACAGCCAGATGCGGCCGTTCGTGCGATCTTGCACCACGGTCGGGTTCCCGCAGGTGTTCCCACCATCGCTCCAGACCACTTGTTGTGCGGTCCAAGTCACCCCGCCGTCGAAGCTGCGGCGCAGGACGGTGTCAATGTTACCCGTGTCGCTCGACGACTTCACGCGGCCTTCACAAAAGGCCAGCAAGGTTCCGTTGGTGGTCTCATACACCGCGGGAATGCGGTAGGTGTTGTAGCCGCCGGTGCCGCTAGTGAACAAATTGGTTGCCGCCACGGCGCGGGAGCCGGCCAGGCCCAGCAAGCCCAAGGCAAAGGCGAACACCGCGAGGCGGGCGGCTCTTCGCCTCGGGGTGGGATAGACCGCTGCGCCGGGGTGGCTCAGCGCATCAAAGCTGCGACATGTCAGACCGTCAGACACTTAATAATTAGGAGCTGACCGGGGCTGGCCAAGATCCTCAGCCAGCCCCGGTCACATTATCCCGAGAGCGAATTAACAGGATCTGCGGTTCATGGCAGCCGCAAGCGATAGAAGACGCCCGGCTGACTCGTGCTCGGCGTGATAACCAAGCTGGTCACACCCGAAGAACCGGGAATGTCGGACCATGCATTCGGATCCGCCACGCTTACGGAATTGGACTGGGCGATCCAGCCCATATAATTCTCCGGCCAACTCAGGTTGATGTTCCCACCGCTGACCGAGAACGTGACGTTGGTCGGGGTTGTGGGGATGGACGACGCGGTGATCGTCAGAATGCCTGTAGCCGGATCGAACTTGCCTGTGGCCCCGGTGGTCGGCAGCACGGTGACACCGCTGAAGGTGCCGCTCTTCGTGCCCGAGGCGCTGAACAACTGGAACGTCTCACCGCCGGTGAATGCCGTCCCGCCGATGTTGGTGACGACGAGCGATCCGGCGTAGGTGACGTTGTTCAGCCCGGCCACGAGGTCTTTCGTCAGGTCGTCCTTGTTCACCTCCACGGCCACGGTGCAGTCGTTGCTCAAGGTCAGGTTGTTGTTGATGGTCAGCGTGCCGATGGACGCGCCTGGAGCGAGGCTCGCGCCAGAAGCAACAATCACAGGTCCCGAGATGACACCCGTGCCGCCCAACGTGCCCTGGCTGACCAAGGTGGTGCCGTTGTATTTGTTGACGCCGTTCAGCATCAGCGTTCCGACACCGAGCTTGGCCAGACCGCCGGTGATCGCGTTGGCGGCAAGATTCGCCGTCCCGCCGTTGCCACTGCCACCGCCGCCATTCAAGCTAACGGATGCACTGGTGTAGTTCACGCCGGGACAGGTGACCAGGATGCTGGTGAGGTTGCCGCTGGAGTTAATCTGGGCAACTGCCGTGGCACCAGTGCCGTCACCACTGATGATCACGACGGGCGGGGACAGGTAACCGGAACCGCTTAAGCCGGTGATCGACGTCACGCCGCTGCCGGTTGGTGCCAGGAGCCCTTGGCCGATGCCGATGCTATTGCCTTGGGAGTCAATGGTGGCCCCGCCACCATAGATATACCCCGCAGTCCAGCCCGACCAGTAATCTGCCGCGCTGCCACTGGCGCGCAGGGTACCACCGTTGAAGTTAACGTAGCCGATGCTTGCGGGATCCAAACTGCCCCACTGGAAGCCGACGCGGCTGATGAGCGTGCCGCCGCTAAGGATGTTCACCATGCCGACCAGATTAAAGGTGCGGGTGCCGGCGTGGTTGAACCACAAGCCGCCGCTGTCCTCTATGTCCAAGGTGCCCGTTCCACGGATGGTGAGTTGGGCATTGCCGCCATTGGCGCGGGTTCCAAGATAGAACCAACTGGTTGCACTTGTGGGCCGGAAATGGGTGCCGCCGGAGAGGTCATAGACCCCGAGGCCACCGTCGCGAGCGACGGTGAAGTAATTCAAGGAAACCATAGTGCCGCCGGACTGGCTGATAAGGCCCACTGCCCCCAGGTTGTCCAGCCGGGTATCACCGCCAAAGGAAGCATAGCCGCCGGACATCAAGTAGGCGGCCGAACTCGAAGCCACATTGCCGAAGGCCACCGTGCCCGATTCCACAAAATTGCCGCCGCTCTGTTTGATGACACCCACGGTATCAGCGGCGGTGGCCATGTTGAGTGCGGCCGTGTTGGTGACGTTGGCGTTCCCAATCTCGACGACGCCATTCTGATAGATGGCGGGAGCGATGCTGAACGCGCCGGTGAACGTGCCATTGTTGAGTATCACTTTCCCGGCATTGACCGTGGTGGTGCCCGACAGCACCGTGCCGGGGTTATCAACCGCAAGCGTTCCCGTTCCCGACTTGATGATGCCACCTTTGGAGGCAGGACCGGTCAAGGACACACTGGTGTCCATTGCCAGGCCCCGCTCCACGCCGTCAAAATCCACCGGACCCGACAGCGTGAGCGCTCCGCTGGACGACCCGGTGCCAAACGTCGTGGCAGCCGTGACGCTCACCGCGTTTGTCAGAGTCCGGGGCGTGGCGCTGTCCGAGGACAAAACGGAACCGGCCAGCGTGACCGTTCCGGCACCCAGTGCGGCGTCGTTGCCGACGAGAACTGTGCCCGCGCTCAACATACTGCCGCCGGTATAGTCGTTGGCGGTGGTGATGGTCAACGAAGCCGAACCGCTGACGTTCAGGAAGGTTCCGCCACTCAGCCTGCCAGAGCCGCTGATGGTGTAGGGCGTGGAGTACCCAGCAACGTTCACGGACGAAGGACTAAGCATCGTGGTGAGATTGATGTTCGTCTGTAGCGGATTGCTGAGGCTGTCGTCAAACGTGACGACGTCGCCATAGATGTTCGTCGTGCCGTATTGCCTGTAAGCGGCGGCTCCGAGCGAATCCCTCCAGTTGGGGGTGGTGATGATGTCCCAACTGGCACTCACATTGCCGTTCCAGGTTAGCGAGTTAACGAGCGGGATGCTGAGGTCTATCGACTTGTTGGCGATGTTGTTGACCAATTGCGCGGCGGTGGGAACACCGACCGGCACCGTGCCGAGCTTGAACGCGGCAAAGCCATTACCTCCTATGCTGCCGCTGTATTTGATGAGCGGGAACTGACCGACTGAGAAGCCCGACCCTGTGAGGTTGATCACGATGTTCGTGCCGTTGGCTGTGAGCGCGGTGCCCGTGTTGATCGAGACATCGCTGATAGCCGGCTGGAAGGGATTGCCCCACAGCGTGCCGTAACTAAGATTCAAGGTCGCGCTGGAGTGCAACGTCAGGCTGGGCGTGGCCAAAGTGCTGGCACCGCCGGAAACGTCGGCATTCAACGAAGCGTTGTTGCTCAAGGTCAGGGCGCTGGCAGACGGATAATTGACGGCTGACACCGCCAAGGTTCCGCCGCCCACCTTGGTTGGCCCCTGATAAGTGCTGGCGCCGGCAAGAGTCAGCATGCCCGAGCCGAGTTTGGTCAGGCCACCGGTGGCCGCATTGGCGCCGACGTTGGCAGTCCAACCGTTCGCCGTGCCGCCGCCGCCCACCAAAGTGACCGAAGCCGTGGTGTAGTTCACGCCGGGATTGGAGATGAGGATGTTCGTGATACTGCCGCTGGAGTCAATCTGCGCAATCGCCGTGGCGCCCGTGCCGTCGCCGCTGATACTCACGACTGGCGGCGCCAAATAACCCGAGCTGGTGCCGCCGGTAACCGAGGTCACGCCACTGCCCGTTGGTGCCAGAAACGGCTGACTGATGGTGATGGTATTGCCCTGCGAATCAATGGTGGCACCACCGCTGTAGATGTAGCAGGCCGTCCAGCCATTCGTCCAAAAAGTTGCCGACGAACCGCTGGCCTGCAACGTGCCGCCGTTGAAGTTGAAATACCCGAAGGTAATGCCAGCGCCATTCCAGGCGATGCCCACCCGGCTGATGACCGTGCCCCCGGTCAGGAGATTCGCTACGCCGGAGCCTTGATTACTGGCGCTGTTCGCGAACACAAGACCGACGTTGTCTTCGATGTCCAACGTGCCGGCCCCCCGGAGGGTGAGCTGGGAGAAACTGCCCACCGAACGGTTCATATAGAACTTATTGGCGGCGGTGATGGGCCGGAAGAGCGTGCCACCGGAGATGTCGAGCACCCCCAATCCCTCGCGGCCAACAGTGACATAGCTATTGCAGGTCAAATTGCCTCCCGAGAGATTGACGTAGGCCTGGTTCACGTAGCCCAGCGTGGAGGAACCATAGGCTATACCGAATTCACCGGTAATAAGGGTATTGCCGCCGGACATGAGGAAGGCGGCATAGTTCGTTTTGCCGACGTTGGCCTGACCGAGGTTAAAGTTGCCGGCAGTCTTGACGAAATTGCCGCCGCTCATCTTGACCACCGCGACAGCGTTGGTGCCGGTCCCGATAGCATCTGAGGCCGAGTTGGTAAGACTGCCGTTCACGATACTGACAACCGCCACCTGACCAGTGCTATTGGCCACGTTGAGCGCCTTTGCCCCGAGGTTGAACGAACCGTTATTGAGCTGCAGTTCACCACCGGTGACCGTCACGGTTCCGTTCACTGTGTTAGCGCCGGACAGAATCAGCGTCCCAGTTCCCGCCTTGGTGAGTCCTGTGCCTGCACCAGCAAGCGGTGTCGCGATGGTGTCGGAGCCGTTATTAACGGTGATGGAAGTGGTGGCAGGCAAGGTGAGAGACGTGCCGCCGGAGAGCGTGATCGCACCGGATCCGGAGGCAAAGGTGATGTTGCTGCTACTTAATGCGCCGCTGAGCGTTACGGTGCCGGCCCCGAGACCGGTCGCACCATTGCCGAAGCTGAGTGCATCAGTGATGAGGGTGGTGACGCTTCCGGGAATTACACTGCCGGTGGCGTCTGTGGTCCAGCCGGGTATTGGCCCGGGGGTCGGGTCCCCCCAGATGCCCCCCGCCGTTCCAAAGCCGGGCGTACTCGAGTCGTTGTCGTAATAGTAGATGGCCGCCCCCACTGATTGCGGCATCAGCGCGGCCATCATCACGGCGAATGCGACGGTCAGCAGGGGTCGAATGTGCGCTGGAAAACCCGCGTGGAGCCGCGGTTTGTCCCAGACGGGAACTCTCGTGTTGGTGCTCATGGTGCTCATTTTGTTTAACTTTCTGGTTGGGTGAAACAGGATTCGAGTTGGAGGAGTAGGGACCGTTAGAATTCATCTCGTTACGACGCTGACGCGGGCTGAAGCTGGATCGTAAGCGAATCGTTTTCCCGGCGGTGCCGGAGGCAGCGAGGCGAGAAAACCTTCCTTCACCATCTGCTCAAGGCTGGCCGGCTTGCGTTTGTAAATTTTCTCGTAGGCCTCCACCGAAAGCTGCAAATCCTGTGCTTGAAAGTTTGCTTCTCTTTCCACCCGTGGCTGGTTCGGACTGGCAGCAGGAGCCGCGGCGGCAGCGGGCTGGCTTGCCGGTTCGATTGCGGCGTTGGTGTTGGTGGAGGGGTCCTTCTTCTTTGAGCAACCCACCACCAGCCCAAAAGCCAGCGCGCCTGCCAAAAGCATCAGTTGATTATTTCGCATAGGTCGTCCTTTCGGCCAGCCAGTCGTAGTCTCTGCCACCCAAGGCATTGTACTTTCCCTCAAACACTCCGGGGCCTGCCCATTTTTTGATTTCCGCGTGTCCGTCGGCAAAGGAGAGGCCGCCGGCCCGGCCATGATAGCTCGCCGGTGAATTGACCATCAGCTTGCTGGATTGATAGGCTGCGCTGACATCCACCACCCCGTAGCAGTCATCTATCGTGCCCGGGTTTTCGTCACATAACACCCACAACCCGGATGGCTTGATCATGGAACTGGCCTTCGCAAAAAAATAATGAGTGGTTGTGTTCACCCGCGCGGAAGCGGGACTGCCGTCCCCCTTTCCACCAACGAAGATGTTCATGGACTGACTGCGCACCCGGGGCAGGCCATTTACTCTTTCCGTATCTGCCGGGCATTTGTAAACGGCTGCCGACTTGGTGTACTGCCCGAGCAATGCCCCCGTGGTAAAAGCCGTGTTGGTGGCCTCAGGCGCATTCCGCAAGTCGCCCGCAGCCCATGAATATTTCGGATCGCTGGTCGCCCAACTCGCCACCAACCGGTCATTGTTATCGTCCGTATAAAGCACCTGGCTTAGTTGCATCTGACGCAAATTGTTTATGCAACTGATCCCTTGGGCCTTGAGCTTCGCTCTGCTCAAGGCAGGTAACAGCATCGCCGCGAGAATCGCGATGATGGCAATCACGACGAGCAGTTCGATCAACGTGAAACCAAGGCGACCGCAACCCGAGGCGGGATTCCGCGCTACGGACGAGCGGTTCCTTGGTTTCCGGTATTCTTGAGTTATCAGATTCATATCTCTTTTCAGGAATAGGAATGACGCGGAGAATGCTTTCAAGCGCCCACCAGGGGTGCGGGGTGCTTCAGGCTGTGATCCGGTGATGGCACCCGGGCCGGAAACCCCACGGAGGCCAAATCGTGCTGGAACACCGCATATTGCTCGACGGTGAGGTTCCGAATCGGTGGGCGCATTGGGCCGCAATCCAGGCCCAGAATCTTCATCATGGCCTTGCCGGCCGGCAGTCCGCCGTGACGCGCCATCACGGCAATGATCTGGATGGACAACATCTGACATCGCTGGGCGGCCTCCAGATCACCGGCTTTGAATGCCTCCATCATCTTGTGATAGATCGGCGCCATGTAGTTGTAGGTGCTGCCTACCGCGCCGGTCGCTCCCAAAGCCAGCGCCGCCAGCAAGATTTCATCGCGCCCGAAGAGGATGTTGTAGCGGCCATCCTCAAAGTTCAGGCACTGTGCGTAGCTCATGAGATTCTCGTCTGTGAACTTGATGCCCGCCAGATTGGGAATGCGCTTGGCCGCCCCCCGCAGGAAGTCGGTCATTGGCAGGTTCACCCCAGTCATCGCCGGCATGTGGTAATAGAAGAACGGCAGGCTGGGCGCGGCGGCGGCCACGGGTGCGCAAAAATCCACCAACTGTTCCACGCTGCCGGGCTTGAAGAAGGTCGGCCCGATGCTGGCAATGGCGTAAGCCCCGATCTGTTCGGCGTGCGCGGCGAGCCTCTGGCTTTCGTCCAGGCTGTTATGGGCCACATGCACGATCACCGCCAACGACTTCGGCGCGACGGCCAGCCACCGCTCGGCCACCTGCATCCGTTCTTCCGTGCTCAACGAGAAACCTTCGCCCGTGGTGCCGCAGATGAACGCGCCCCGGACGCCGTGGTCGGCCAGGTGGCGGGCATATGATTCAATCAGGTCGAGGTTCAGGCTGCCGTCCGGGCACAAGGCCGTGAACGGGGCCGCAATCAATCCAGTCAGTTTGCTCTTCATGAAGATAAATACAGATGTCGTCGGTGATCTGTTATCACTTTCGCGCGGAAGCGGGATACCTGCAACGGCCATCAGCTTGTATTTTCATTAGACCAAAGAGCCGCGATGGGGCAGGCTCGCGGGGATGCTACAACTCCCTCAACGGGTATCGCTCGGGGCGCAAACGACGGACATTTTGCGAAACCACCTGGCCACACGCCTGGGCGCCCCCTGCTGCCCAATCCGCCGCGGGCCGCCGATATTCCCGCTTGCCGACGGCCATCGATCAGGTTAACACCAGTGGTGATGGCGAGGAATTCTATGGTTTTCAAATCGATCCTAGCGTTGTTTCTTTGCGCCCAAGCCCTGCAGGCGGCGAACACGAATTCGGTTTTTGGCCCTTTGCGCACCCGCGGCGGCGGGTTTACGGGCCCCCAGGTTCAGGCCCTGCAACCCATGCTGGGAGATTATTGCCTGACCGGGGTCAAAACCGCCGAAGGCCGAACCGACATCCCCAGGCTGCTGGCCGTGTTGAAAGAAATGCAAGTGACCGACTACATGCACCTGGTGTGGCGCGAGCGATCGTACCCCGGGGCGTGGGAGGATTTCAAAGCCCTGGCACCGGTTTTTCAAAAGGCAGGCATTCGCCTGTGGCTTTACCTCACGCCGCCTTCGGAGAAAGCGCCGGAACCGTACGGAGAAGATTATGTCCGCTGGGCCACGGAATGCGCCCTGGTTGCCAGGAACTACCCGGTTGTGCAGGGAATGGCGATCGACGATTTCAATGGGAACGTGAAACATTTTACCCCGGACTATTGCAGGCAGATGATGACGGAAGCCCACAAAATCGCCCCGGCCTTGTCATTGTTTGTGATCTGTTACTACAGCTATGCCGATCCGTTCCTGAAGCCGCACATACGTTCGGGAGCCATCGATGGAATCATTTGCCCCTACTACCACCCGCACCGCAACCACGTGAACACGGCGGACCTGTATCCCCAGGCGGTGAAATTCCGCGCCTGGCTCGATGAACAGACGAAGGCCGCGGGTTTTTCGCAACAGATGCCCCTTATCTGGATGGTTTACGGGAGCAAGGTTGCCAAAGCCAAGGAAGCCTGCACACCAGATTACGTGCGCGACTGTCTAAACCAGGGGCTCAGGGCGGTGCGGGACGGCTACGCGGACGGCGTGATGAACTATTGCCTGCCAAAGGACAGCCCGGCGTTTGTAGATGCGGTAAAATCGACCTACCGCGATGCCGGGCGGAAGCGATAACCCGGGAGCCGGCCTGAAAATTCCATCGCCCTGCCGGGCGAGAGGCCACGCGGCCGAGGCTTACAGTGTTCTGGGGCGCGCCTGCGGCACAGAGGTCTAGGGAACCTCCACCTTCAACGGCGTCTTCAGCCGGGCAACGAACTCTTCTACATAGGCGCTCCAGGCCCCGCTGTCCTTGAAATCCAACCCCTTGCTCCATCCGGCGCCGGCGTAATAGACGAAAGGTTCACCGGACTTCAACTCGCGCACCACGAGCGCGTGGCTGTCAGCCTTCTCGTAATGGCCGCCGGTGGCGGCCCAAACCAGACCTTCAGGGATGAACCCAGGTCCGTCGCCTTCGCTGTATTTTTCCCAGACGCTCGCCGAGTTGTCTCCGTGGGTGACCAGGCTGTCTTCGGAGTGGATGAACAAGCCCGCCGCCACAGTGACCGGCTGATTGCCGGTGTCGTAGCGACAATCAAAGCGGTTGAGGTTTGAACCCAGGTCAAGCGACACCCGTTTGACCTCGGAAACCTGAAGGCCATTGGCATTCCACGGGGCGTAGGTCAACTCGAACACGGCGCGGATCGGGCCTGCCGCCAAGAGTTTCCAAGTCTTAAAACACCGCGAGCCCCAGAGTTTGCCGTCCGACCAGACCGCCGCACCGCCGCAGCCGCGATGCGCCCCGGCGCGGTAATTGTCGGCGGCTTTGCCGTCATCGTTGTGATAGTTCTTGCGTTTGTACATTGAATTGATGACCGGCTCGCGCACGTGTTTGCCCCAGACGTCCACACCGCTGCCGGTCTTGTCACCGTCCTGTTTCTGGAGGGCGGGGCCGTACATCCGAAACGCTATGCGGTCGTTCTCCCACGCAAAATCATCCGCCCTTTCAGGCACAAACCGCGCGCTCGTCGTCAGCGCCGGGGCCGGCAGCTTTTCCCGGTCCAGGCCCGCAAAGATGACGAAACTCTTCCTCTGTTTCGGAAGGAAGTCCGCCTGGAACAACAGCTTGTCCGGCTGCCCATCGCCGTTTTCATCCACCACTTGCGAAGTGATCCAACGCGCAGCGTCGCTGTCCATGACAGCCACATTCTCCGCCGTCACGCCAGGCAACTTCGCCTTGAGGGTCGACAGGGGAACCTCGACGGTTTCCTGCGTGCGCAACTGGTCCAGATCATTCCCCACGCTCATCGTGGTGCTCGGCACTTCGTGCAGCATCTGCATCCGGTACAATTCGCTGCCCGCCAGCAGGAATGCGCCAACCCCGTAGATTTCCGTGCGATTGGTCTCGAAGTGCCTCGGATCGGCCCCAACTGGCTGCACATGCGTCAGCTTGCCGTCTTCGGCCACGCAGGTGACGAGACCGGCCCACGCCATCCTGATCACCGTCTCGAACTTCGCCCGGTCCAGCAACCCCTGATTGACACCCCACGTGAGGGCGTAACAAAAGAAGCCCGATCCGCTGGTTTCGGGATTGGGATAGCTGCCCGGATCCAGCAGGCTGGACCGCCACAAGCCGTCAGCTTGCTGGCAGGCGATCAGTTTCTCAGACATCTGCTGGAACTGCTCGACGAACCGCTGCCTTTCCGGATGGTCGCATGGAAGGACTTGCAGCACGCGCACCAGTCCGCCCATCACCCAGCCATTTCCCCGGCTCCAGAAAACCTTCTTTCCATTGGCTTCTCGCTTGGTGAAATAGGACTTGTCCCGGAAGTAGAGCTGTTCTTCCTTGTCGAATAGGAAATCGGAAGCTGCCCACCATTCCTGGATCATGAAATTGAGGTATTTTTCCTCACCGGTAACCGCATATAGCCGGATCCAGACCGGCGGCCCCATGAACAGCGCATCACACCACCACCAGCGCATGATGCCGGCAGGAATCCCTTCCGCCGGTGTCTTTTCTTCCACCTTCCCCTTGGACGGATTCGCGAGGATGTAATCAAACCTTTCCCGCAAAGGCGCAATCATTCCCGGGTCGCGGTAAAGCGAGTACATTTCGCAATACATCTGCCCAACGCAATAATCGTCGGCATGATAAACATTCTTTCCAGGCTTCCACTGGTTCGTCTGGCCAGCCGACATCATCGCGGCGCGATATCGTGGATCAGCGGAAAGATCACCCAGTGCCATCATGCCAGCGTACAAGGCGCCATGAGTCCAAGCAGTTGGAGCATGTTTCGAAGGATTTGCCAGTTGCCAGGCGGCCGCCTTCTGCATGATCTCCAGGGTGGCCTCTCTCGCAGGCTTCGGCACATCAGCCGCATTCAACGCCAGCGTCGCCGCCAGCACTGCCATCATCGTCTTCATGTTGTATTGCATCGATCCCGGGTTCTTTCTCAATGATATAGTCACGAGCACTGTTACATCGTTTGCGGGCGGCGCCCGCCTGATCCTGACGGCCCCGGAGGAAGAGTTGGGCGTCAGTCATCAAGCTTCACTCGTTTCACCTCATGATTGCGTCCTACTCTGCTCGCTTGATTCGGCCGCCGTTAATGGCTCACCCAATCAACCTCCTGCGGGCTGGCAAACGGGGCCGGCATGTCGTAGGGCAACTGCCAGACCTTGGTGCCGTCGGAATTCCCATAGTAGAGTCGCGAGGGCGTGACCTGCGTCGGGTCGCCATCGGCCCAGAAGGCAAAGAAGGGATCCCTGGCATTTAACGGGCGCCGGGCATAGGTGTGGTTGTAAACGCTGTTGGTGGTTATCTGTCGCGTCATCGCCCAGGTCTGGCCCTGGTCCGTGCTGGACCACAAAGCCATCTCACCGCCTGTCTGCCAGAGCTGCGGTCCGTTTTGGGTCGGGCCGATGATCAACCAACGGTCTGGCTGTATGTACAGGCTGCCCATGTCGTAGTTGTGATCGGACTGGCAAACGACAGACGTGATCCAGGCGCTGCCGTTCCACCGGCTGATGTTCCAGGTGCGCGGGTCACCAGCGGGCCCGGGTTGATAATGGTGGCTCACCACGTACAACAGCACCGGATGGCCGTTCGCATCGAAATTCAGGTCGCAGGTGTACATCAACGTTCCCTCTGAGGCGAAGTCGATGACTCGCGCGGGATTGTTGGTGGCCGTCAGTGGCAGTGTCAGCGGGGTGCCGTTAGCCGTCGTCCAGGTGCCTCCGTAATTGGTGGTCTGAACGTAGTAAAGATCGGTTCGCTTGTCCACGTCGCCGCCGGGGTGACGATTGAAAAACGAAGCAACCAGACCATCGGCCCGCACATTGCTTGCCTGGTAATGGCCGCCAATGCCCGCCAATTTCTGATGCGCACTCCAGTTGATGCCGTTGGTGCTGGTCTCCCAGTACAACTCACGGCCGTTCGTGTACTTGGTAAACAGGTTGAGGAAGCCAAATCCAGGTATGTAGCGCGGTTGCGGATAGGTCATTTCGTCCTGCCGAATGAGTTCAAACTCAGCCACACTATAGGGCTGCCGGCTGCGAAACTTCCATCCCGGCCGAGCCTTGGCGCGGCCGCTGACAAATACCCAGATGTAACCCCGCTCATCGATGGCCATCGCGGCGTTATCGTGCGGATCATTCACCCCTTGTTTGTCCAGGACGAGTGTCGGTCGCGGCACCTGGCCGGTCACATGATCGTAGTAAGACGCCATGATAAGCAGGTGCCGCTGGTCCTTGATGGTGCCCCCGTACACGAAGAACGTCTTGTTGGCGACCGGCGAATAAATTGCAATCGGGATGTGATTGGCTGTGTAGGTCCCCAGTCCGCCGGAGTACTTGTCCCCGTACTCGGAAGGCTGCCCCAGCGTGAACCAGATGCCCCGATAACCGTCCACGTAACCAGGTGGCGGCAACTTGGCGGCGCGGAAAAATTCGGCTCCATTCGTGGCCTCAACGGAATACAGGTGGTTGCTGCCGTGGCCGGTCACAATCTCCAGCGGTTGCCAATCCGGCGGCGATAAGGAGCCCGCTTTTTCGAGCTGGTACTCGCGGTTTGTCTCCGCCGGGAAATGAAACCTGAACTGCTTGCCGCTGGACCCAGCCTCCCGCAGGAGAAACGGCGAGGTGCCCGCCACTTCTCCCTTTACCGTCAGATTATCGACTTCCGCATAGGTTCCGGAGGTCCCACGGATCGCGCCGAAACGCAGCCGGTTAAAAGACGTCCCCTGCGGGTAGGTGTTGCGCCACGGCAGATTCCTGCCAAGCAACGAGCCGTCCACCTTCAGGTCCCAGCTCCCAAAATTCGTCCCGCTCAAGTAATTGATCATCTCAATCCGATGCCAATTGGTGTCGAGGTCACGGACGCCAATCCAGCTTGTGCCATTATAGTAGCAAAGCTTGTTGGAGACCGTGCCCCAGCCCAGGAGACTCACCTCCCCGCCCGAGGAGGGGAACAGGAAGACATCCAGGGTGCGGGAACCGGCAGTCGAAGCCCGGGCGTCAAACTCAACCGTCAGGGGCCCTTGGGAAACGGGCGGAAAGGACAGGACATCCAGGTTGTCGATCCCGGTCTGTGAGCGCCGGAGCACCTTGCCGTGGGCGTCGCTGCCAGGCAGGAGGACGATCTGGGCAGGCGTCGTGCCAGCGGGTTGCCAGGAGGCAGGGCCGTCCATAACCGCCGGGAGCTTGCCCAAGGGGTAGATCTCGTCGTCTTCGAAGCCATCGACGTCCGCCAAAACCACCGCTTGATTGGTCTGGGCGGTCAGCGCCATACCGGAGAGCAATAAGAGCGCGCCGCCGCGCAAACCGAGCGACAGCCAGGAGCGCATGGGCATTTGCCGTCCGCGAGGTTTGGAATGGTTTATAGGTCTCATCATGGATCGCATGTGGGCGGCCGTCACTTGGTGGCTGCCAACGCCTCCACTTCGATCGGCGTCGCAAGGTCGGCGTCCATCTTCGCGGGCAAACGCCACACGTGGTCGCCGCGTTGATTGGTGAAGTAAAGCGAAGATTGAGAGGGCTCCCGGCCATGGCCATCGGCCCAGAGGGCATAAAAGCCGGGGTTGGCATTGACCGGCCGGCGGGCAAAGGTGTGGTTAAACTTGCTGCCGCTCGTGAGCTGTTTCACCCGGGTCCAGGTCTCGCCTTCGTTTTGGCTGGTCCACATGACCATTTCGCCCCCGGGGTTGTAAGGTTGCGGGCCGAGTTCGGTCGGGGCGATCACGCGCCAGGTGCCATCCGGCTCTATGTACAGGGAGCCGTGGTCGTAGTTGTTGCCGGAGGTCGTCATGGGCCGCCGAACCCATTCGCTTCCGGTCCAGCGCAAGGTTTGCCACTGGCGTGGGCCGTTTTCCGGGCCGGGTTCAAAACCTTTGCTCGTCACAAACAGGATCACCGGCCGGCCGTTCCGATCAAAGTTCACATCTCTCATGTACGACAGCAGTCCATCCGCGCGGGAATCGTAAACCAGCGCGGGATTGTTGGTTTGGCTCAGCGGCAGTTTCACGGTTTCGCCCCGCACGTTCCGCCAAGTGTGCCCCAGGTCGTCGGTTTGCAGATAATAGACATTGGCGCGGGAGTTTAAGCCGCCAGCCAGCGGGTGGAAATCGAACGCGGTGGCGACTCGTTTGCCGTCGCGCCAGCTCACCTGGTAATCGCCTTGCTCGATCCCGGCAAGCATCCGCGGTTCCTCCCATTTGCGGCCGTCAATGCTGGTCATCCAGAACAGGCAGCGGGTGGCGTTGATGCCCTGGTCTTTGCCACCGCCATAGCGGGTGTGCAGGAAGAGAAACCCTTCTCCGGGCACATACCACGGCTGCGTGTAGGAGAAGTTGGTCACCAGCACGCGCTCAAATTCTTCGATTGAGTACGGTTTGGTGCTGCGATGAATATAGGACGGACGACCCGTGCCGTGGGACGAGGAGAAGATCCACAGGTAACCGTGGTCGTCCACCTGCAACGTCGGGTTATCGTGAGCATCAATCGTGTGCTTGTTCAGCAGGATTCGCGGCCGGGGAACCTGGCCGGTCTTGTGATCGAAGTAAGAGACCATGTGCAACAACTCCTGCGTGTCTCCCGCGCCACGAGCGGTCGTGCCCCCATAAACAAAAAACGTCTTGTCAACTTCCTTGCAGTAATAGGCGATGGGCACGTGCTGATAGGGGTAGGTGGCAAAACCCCCGCTGTATTTGAACTTATACTCGTTTTTGATCGGTTGATTATAATACCAGATGCCGCGGTAGCCGTCGTCCGGTTCGAGTTTCCCCCCGGTCATCGGCACGTCGCCAAAACGCTCCTGAGGTGCCGCTTTCTGCGGGACCGCTAGCGAGCCGAAAGCCACCGGCAGCGGGTTCTGCGGCAGTTGCGCCGCCGACTCCGCCAGCACATACCGGCTGACGACCACCACCCCCGCGGGCTCAGTGACTTCGAGGCTGACCTCACCCGGACCAGGTGGCAGCGCCACGGTCAACAGGCTGTTCACCCGATGGGTGGCGGACGCCCTGGACCAGGCCTGGCGCCCAGCCACGACGCCGTTCGTCTTGACAACCAGGTCGCTGCCACCCAGGGACACCGCGCTGACGCCGATGCCGAGAACCCGGGGGCCGGGAAAATCGGTGCGGATCACCAGCGGCGCGTAAAGTCCCCGATTGGCTTTGCCATAGATCCGGGTGCTCATTTTGGCCGCCGCCGCCCGGGCTGCCTCGTAGTTCTGGTTTCGCAAATCCAGCACCCACGTCGAGGGCTTCCCGCCCCGAGCGGTCACCCCCGGTTCCAATTGCCAGACACTTGGAGCAGGCTGGGCTGTGGATAGCAGGGAGACGCCCAGGAACAACATCAACGAGGCAAGACTTGTCTTCATGATTTTTGGCTTAAATGGAAAGGATTACCTGCGTAGCGCGTCCCGGTTTTTCGGAACAGCGCTCGGCATATCAATTACAGCTTGGCAGGTTGGGAGAACGGGCGGGTTCACGAACCCGCCCCGTCGCCTATGGCAGTTGGGATTTTACGCGATAGAACAGCGGGCCGGACGGAGGACTGGCATGAGTCACCTTCCAAACCGTCCCGTCGCCTGAAATATTCTCCAGGGGCGTCCAATCGCCGGCGAGCAGGTTCGTTTTGTATTCGATCACATATTTGAACCCGTCCAGGGACTGGAACGAGAACGAGAAGTTTGAGCCGTTGTGAGCCGGGGTCAGCAACGTCACCGCCTGCGGCAGAGTTAAGGCAGGTTCCACTGTGATCAAAATATTGTCCAACTCGCCGTATTCGCCCACCCCACCCCGGATTGCTCCGATGCGCAGGCGGCCCATGGCGGTTTGGGTCGTAATCGCGTGCCGCCATGGAAGAGATCGGCCGACCACGTTGCCGTCCACAATCAGGTCGTATTTGGCGAACTTGGGACCGGCGCAGTAGTGAACGAGTTCATAATGGTGCCAGGCGGTGTCCATATCGAGCAATCCCACCCAAATTCCGTTTTCCAGGTAGGCCAACTGCCCGGAGTTGGTTCCGAATTGGTTCGTGACGGTTCCCCAACTGATGAAGCTGGCCTGCTGCGAGGTGCTGGCAGTGTCCAACCCGAAGTCCAACGTGCGCACGAACGGGTTCGAGAGGCGGGCGTCAAAAGAGAAACGAAGCACGCCGCCGACGACGGGCGAAAACGTCAGGATGGCGGTTTGATCGGTGCCCATTTGGGTCAGACGCAACGCCGGACCATGCTCCGCCACGCCGGAATCGGCGATTTGAGCCGCATCGACGGGCGGGTGCCAGGCCCAGCCATTGGTGCCAACGGGGAGGAGCGGCCCAATAGGATAAAGATCGGGAGCCGAAAAACCGTCCGAATCAAAAAGGCCGAAGGCAGGATCGACCGAGTAGAACTGACTGCTGGCGGCGACGCCGCCCAACTCGTTGGTGACGGTGATCAGCGCTTCGTACGGCTGGTTAGGCATCAGTCCCGTGAAGGAGACATGCCGATTGGTGCTGTCGCCGGTAATCGTTAACTGGCTTGAGACGTTGTTGGAGTTGAGCACCAGGGAGATTCCATCAGTTGGAATT
The DNA here is from genome assembly GCA_038209025.1 of Verrucomicrobiota bacterium. GTDB lineage: Bacteria > Verrucomicrobiota > Verrucomicrobiia > Limisphaerales > UBA8199 > JBBQYD01. The sequence continues at coordinate 24,467 of JBBQYD010000011.1, forward strand.
GGCAGGTAAGAGAATGCGTCGAACTGAAAGCCGGCGGTCGTCCGGATGACGCCGTAATTGGCCGGATTCATATTCAGAATCGTGGGGCGGGGCAACACGCCGGCAAGGTCCGGACCGGCCTCAACAATCAAGTTGTCCACCACGCCAAATTCACCGATACCGCCGCTGCCAGTCGCCAGACGGAGGCGGCCAAAAGCCGTGCGCAGAGCGAGATTATTGCGGAAGGGGATCAAGTGCCCCACGACCGTGCCGTCCACCACCATGTCGAAGGTGCCGGCGCAAGGCCCACTGATATAGTTGGTCATCTCGTAGTGATGCCACTCGGTGTCCATGTTCCGCAGCGGAATCCAGGCACTGCCGTTGTAGTAAGCGAACTCGCCAGTATTCGCCCCAAAGGCGTCCGTCACCACTCCCCAACCAATGTGGCTGGCTTGAGTGCCTGAACCGGCGAGACTCAAGCCCATGTCAATCGTGCGCACGAACGGGTTGGACACCTTGGCATCGAAGCCAAAGCGAATGTAACCGGAGGCGGTCGCCGGGAATTCCAGATAAGTAATCTGGCTGTTCCCCATTTGCATCTGGCGCAAGGTGGCGCCGTGTGCCGGTTCACCGGTATCGATGATCTCAGCGGCGTCGGTCGAAGGCAGCCAGGACCAGCCATTGTTGGTCATCGCCTGGAGGAGACCCGCGGGGTACGTCGCGTTGTCGGAAAAGCCACCGGAGTTGAACTGCACAAAAGCACTCTCGCTCGTGTAAAACCGGTAACTGGCGGTGGCAACCCCTACTTCGTTTGAAACCGAGATCTGCATGTCGTAAGTCTGATTGGGAAGCAGGCCCGGGAAGGTCACATGGAAATTCGTGGAACTGCCGGTGATCACCAACTGGCTTGAAACATCGGTTGAATTCAGCACCAACTTGATACCCGCGGGTTGGATCGGCACCCCGTATGAAAGCGCGTCAAACTGAACTCCTCCAGCGGCCTTGGCGATGGAATAATTGAACGGTGAAACATTGAGCACCTGCGGAGGAGGAATGGTCCAACCGGTCACGAAGGCAATGTCATCAATGGCAATCTTTGTGCTGACCGGGGTAGTGGTATCCGGGGAAAAGCTTGCCAGGGCCAGGTTGGTAATCGAGAGGCCGCTCGGAGCAGAAAAACCATAAAACGTGTCGTCCGTGCCTTTTGTGCCGCCAACCCGGCTAGTTACAGACTCAGTTGTGCCATCACTGAAAGAAACCGTCGCCTTAACATCGGCCGGAAAAGTGGCGGCATCTGTGCGTGACAAAACGGTAAAACCGAGGCGCACCACCGCTTCCGGCAACAACACCGAGGTGGCCGGATCATCAACCGGGCCCAATGCGATGCTGTACCCCGTAAGGACCGGCACGGGAGTGGTGCCGTTGGGACTCGAGACGGGTGTGTAAGACCCGGAGGATGTGACATTCTGCATTGGGTTGCTCGGTATCAAACTCAGGCGCTTGGCTTGGCTCGTGCCGTATGTCCCACGGTATATTACCGTGTTGTTCGCCACCGACGTAGGCAGATTAAAAACTCCGCCGAAGTTGGTGGAGAACGCGGCGGTTACCGCCCCACTGAAGCTCGCCAGGTTGTTGGGCGCGGCCGTGGCGCTCTTTTCAACCGTAGCGGTAACGCACGTCCCGATGGTACCCTGGTCATAGCCAAATGAGTTTTGAGCAACCAGAACGGACGCCAAAAACGCCAGCGCTTGGACGACCTGCACGTTGGCCGGGATAACGGTCTGGAGAAGGGACTTTGCTTGGGATCGGTGAGTTTCCATAAGTTTTGAGGTTAGCTTCAGTGTGGTTGTGGGAATCAATTAAGTAAATCAAGTTCCTGGAAATACTGCATTTGGCGCAGGGGACTCGGGACAGCGGCCGTAATCTTGGAG
>JBBQYD010000012.1:0-26261 GCA_038209025.1 Verrucomicrobiota bacterium
GGGAAAGTTTTCGGACCTTGGCCCTCCGCGACTTTAGGTGAACTTCCACGTTAGCCGCTTGCGTATGCCGTCCATTAAACACCTGAACAGCGTTTGCCACAGCATCGCCCATCATGCGGTGAGCGGGCTGTCTTTCGTTCATCCCCATGTGCTGGCGGCATGCCGGGGGGCTGGTTTGGATCGCATGTGCGTGAACCTTCTCGACCCTGAGCCCTGCCCAGAGCGTTTTCTGGACATCGAGCCCTTGCGTCTTTCGTTACGCGCACTCAGAAGCAAGCTTGAGGGGATTCTCGCCGCGGAGGGTTTCTCCTTGGGGGACCTCTCGTCTGCGCAGCTCACATTTGCCCCGGCTTCCCAAAACTGCGACGACTATAGTAGCGTCTGCCACGCGGTATTGACTTCCACCACTGGCCGCGCCTATGAGCATATTGTTGATTACATGGGAACAACGAGACACGGCTAACAAACGGCCTGGAGTGGACGCGGGATGGCGCGTCCGGTTTGCATTCCAACGCCGTTGCCCCCGCGCCACTCAGGCCGGGCGTTGGGCAGCGTAGAACCATGCCAACCGATCCTTACATATTCGCCACTTTGGAGCGGGCAGTCCCCGATGAGGACGTGAGGCGGCTTGCGACAGATTTATCGGAGGCGTTGGGCAGCGACCGCGTTGTGGACTATGACGGAAGAGGCTCGGTCCTACTGGAATCCAAGGCTGAATACGAGGTGTTACCAGAAGAGTTGCCCCGTGCGGAGTCAATCCTCAGGGCCCGCCTATCCACGCCTTACTATGGCAAGGGTTATGAGCGCGGTTGCTGGTTCGAGATTGCTGCGACTCTGGAGTTCCTACGGCACAGGCTACCTGGCGGGCGCGTCTGGTATGGCCCCGACGGGACCGAGCATGTGGATGAGGTCACTCAGGGGTTTCTCGACAGTATGTGGGATTACTGGGCGCGGCATGGCAGCCGCCCCTATTTTCAGAGGCAGTCGGCCGCCCAACTTGGCGCTTCACCGAATGGCGGCCCGGCGGGGCGTCTTGGAGATTCGGGCGCTGGTGGCGGGCCGCCATCGGTGAGCTGATCGTTGGCTGTTAACGATGAAAGCACGCACGCAATGAAAAGACTTCACAGATGGCCCCTTCAACTCGCGACACTGGGAGCACTCCTCCTGATCGCGACTCCGGCTTGGCCTCAAGCGCCTGCTCAGAAAGCGGACCCCAAGGAGATGCTTCAGAAGATGCGTCAGATGAAGGAGGCAGCGAAGAAGGAGCGCGAAGCTGCAATCCAGAAGCTCAAGGCGAAAATTGCGCCGTTGATGGAGTACAGCATTGAGGAACTGCGATTAGCACTGACCAGCAAGGTCATCACCACGTACGGTGGGGCGAAGGTCGTTGCAGACGATGACGAGCATACTTACTTGGGCCAGATTGATGATGAGTTCTCAGCGGATTCGATATTCAACGACTACAGTACACACGGCAGCAAGTACAGTTCTGAGAGCATTCAGAACGACTACGGGCGCTTCGGTGGCGAGTATTCTGCGCACAGCCCGTTCAACAAGTATTCATCCACTCCACCTTTAATCGTGAAGAATGGCCGGGTGATTGGACGGCTTACAGTAAACAAGTACATTGCCGGTGCGGTTGATCCAAACTGGCTCAGATCGCACTTCACGTATTGAGTTTTCAGCCAACAAGACGGTGCAGCGAACGGGAGCCAGCCGATTCGCTCAGAGACAAATCGAACGTCATCGGCGGCTGGCTCCCGTCGCTGACCTTTGCGTTGGTCCGAAAGAACGCAGCAGCCCATGCGATCCATCGTGATTCATCTTGCAGGCGTTACGCGGCAGGCAACCGGCGCAAGACTCTCCGAGTTTGCTGAGTCGGTTGGCGGTGACGAGTGGGGTTATCCACACCATTCTTCAGAGCCGGTTCTTTACATCAGGTTTTACGACGATTACGAGCGCGAGTTCGAGCCGGGCGAGTTGCAGCCACTTCAGTCTGCGTTGGGCCAGATGCCAGACGTTACGGTGATTGCCGACATTTCTGGCCGCGTGCGCGGCGATGCTGAGGTCCGGCAGTTTGCTGACTGCTTGCTCGGAGCGTTTCGTGGAGTCGCACACGATGAGTATTCCGACCACTGTTGGACACTCGCGGAGATTCGTTCGTGTGCGGTAGTGCATGGACATCCATTTTTCGATTATGACGGTTGGTATAGAGACAAACAAGCGGCCAAGACGGTGGAGCGGGCCGGTGCCCCGCCTCGCAGTTCCGACCCTGAGTGAGAATATGGACACTGATTTGCATAGCGTGAGCGCGCCGCCGGGCACCGGTCGCTCACCATTGCGTTCGCCAAGACTCGCAGTATTAGCACAAGGAAGGGTAGAGCGTTGGAACACATGCCCGGGCTGAAGGAGCGGATCCTCGCTGCCAAAGACCGGCTAAGTTTGTGGAGGGAGGTGGAGCGCGAATTTCACGCCGCGGTTGAGCGCGTTAAGGGGTCACCCATATATTTTCTCAACCGCAGAGAAATCTCAAGCTTCTCTATTGCCCACGTCCCATTCTTAAGCGCTCGGGGCAGATATTGACAAGCGCAAACCAAATGCACTCAAGTGGGCGTCCAACGCTCCGTTCGGTCGGCGGCCGGCAGGGTGCGTGCCAGCGCCCCCCCCTTTCTCCGGCCGCTGTCACGCCCCCTGCTTTTCGTCCGCCGCCCTGTCACTGCGCTTCGGAAAGACAAAGTTAGAATCACGACTCCTTCGGGCTGTAGGGCTGGATTGTCGATTGTCGAACCGTCTTTTACCCAAGCAAAGCGATGCATAATGTCATTCTTGATCCAGTGGTTCTGTCGGCTTGCAAGTCCTACCCTTGCGGCTTCCCCATTTGAACCGCTTCATGGCTTCAAGGACAACAAAGAGGGCAATCCGCTTCTTCATTTCAAAAGCAGCGTTCCTCCGCGCACCGAGAAGTGGTCCTTGCCAGAAAAGACCAGATGCAAGGTCCGGTCATCGGCGCTCATCCATTTCGTCCGGAGGCCGCACGATTTCCCGGGACCCACATCCCAGTCCCTCGGCACGCGGGCCAGGACAAAGCGGTCGGCGCGGACGCTTGCTTTGGAGCCGCTGTCGCTCCTCCTCTGGCCGCCGCCACGATGGGCAGGAGGAACGGCTTGAGCACCTCGTAGTGGTCAGCGCCCGGGGTGCGTTTCCACGATTGCCCGGCGCGCGCGACGACGATGTCCAGGGTGGGCATGACGACGATGAGGCTGTCGTAGAGGCCCCAGGACCAGTAGGTGTCGAGTGGCAGGCCTTCGATGGTTTCATCGGCGTTGTTCCACCAGAGCAAACCGTAATGATTGGCAGCCTTGCCATAGTCCTCCGGTTTGCGCACGGGCAGGCCCGGCATGCCGGAAACGGTCGTCCGAACCTTGTCCACAAAATCGCGGGGAAGAATCTGCGCGCCTTTCCACTCGCCGCCGCGCAGCCAGAGCAAGCCGAAACGCGCCATCGCGTCCACGTTCGCGCTGATGCCGGCGCCGAACTCGCGGCGCCTGATACCGTCGATAAGGTCGGGGCGATACGAATTCTTCCGCCAGACCAGGTCACTGCGCTGGATGCCGAGGGGCGTAAAGAGACGCTCGAACATCAGTTCATCCACGTCGCGGCGGCAGGCGAGCGTGATGCACTCAGCCAGCCAGTTCGGGCCACTGTCGCTGTAACTCCAGTGTGTGCCCGGCTTGAAGAGCAGCGGCGCGTAGCCGCCCGGTTTATCGAAACCCGCCGTTTGTGAAGCGAGATGCAGAATGGTGATGTCCTCTAACCAGCCAGTCGGCGCGTTGGCCTCCGGCGGCGTGCCGAGCGTCCGGTGATGCCGCCGCGCTTTGTCGTCCAACCGCAGCTTGCCGTCCTTGATGGCCAGGCCGAGGGCCGCCGCGCCGAAGGATTTCGTCGAGGACTTGAGGTCGTAGCGCTGCTTAGGGTCGCCCCAGGAGAACACGAGTCTCCCGCCGCGCACGATGCAGCCTGATCCGCTGCCGGTCAGAGCGTAATCGCGGGCTTGCGCGAGCCCCGCTTCGTCCAAGCCGGCTTCGGACGGCACCCGGCACGGCCAGCCTGGATCGGGCCACGCCGGTTCGAGATCCCTGGCTTGCAGGGAAGCGGCTGAGACCAGCGCCAACAGTGAGGTTGCGAATGCGTTTCTCATCATCGCGTGCTCAAGATGGACTGGGGTGTGAACCGGGCGCCCTTCTGCACCGCCCACAGGTATTGCTGGGAGGCTACAAACAACGTTCCGTTGGCGGCCACCGGAGTTCCATACGACGGCGCGCCCAGACTAATCCGCGCCAGTTCCTTCGGCTGCGGACCGGCGGCCAGCACGACCAGACGATTCCTTGTTCCCAGATAGATTTTGCCATCCGCCACCAACGGCGTCGCCCAGGTTTCGGCCTGCAGGTTCTGCTTCCACAGCATCCGGCCGGTCGCCACGTCCAGGCAATGCACCCGCCCCGACAGGTCCGCCGCGTAAAGTCTCCCGTCCGCGATGGCCACGCTGGCAACGGTGCGCTCGATCCCGTCGTAGGTCCACACGCACCCCGTCCGGGTGAGGTCGCCGGTTTTCGACGCATCAATGCAGTGCAGCAGTCCCTTCCCCCGGCCATGCATTGGATCCTGGCCAATGGTTACGTAAACGCGGCCCTCGTGAAACACCGGCGTGGCGATGATCTGGCTGGGTCCCAGGTAAGTGCCGTCATTAATGTTGGGCGAGTCCTGTTTGCGTTTATCGCCGGCATAGTAGGGAATGGGTTTGCCGTTGCGCAGCCGGTACTCCGGCGGGTTGCAGTCGTATTGCCAGACCTTCTTGAAGTGCTCGGGCTGATCGGGAACTTCCCGCAATGCCTCGAACGCATAGCACACCCCGTCGCCGCCACCAAAGAACACGAGCTTCCGGCCGTTGACCGTGCCCATCGACGGTGGCGACCACAGGCAATGCCAGAGCCGCCGGCCCACCCCCTCGTCATCGGTCGCCAGCACGCGGCCCGTCTCGGCATCCAAGGCGATGAAACTCGGCGCGTCGGGACGCAGACATTTGGCGTGGGGTGCGTCCACGCCATTGCAGGTCACGGAGTAAACAAACCGGCCATCCACCAGCACCGAGCAACTCGCCACATCGTGCGGGCAGACCCCCAATTTGTCCACGAGGTCGCAGACCCAGATGATGTCCGCGTCGTCGGACTGGAGGGGCACCGCTGGCTTGCCGGGACCCACGAGGTAACTGCCTTCGTCGCGGAAGGGTCCGTCGTTGCCATTCGCCAGGCCGTCCACATCCAGGCACACAATCTCGCAAGCGGTCGTCACGACGTACACGCGTTTCCCCGCCACCGCCGGGGACGAGCACGTGCCGCAATGCTGCTGGCCATAGAGCGCCCGGGGCGGCAGCCGATCCTTGCCGCGGTTCGGCGTCGCCAACCGCCACCAGACGCGCCCCGTGGCTTCGTCAAGGCATTGCACCATCCCGCCCTTGGTCGGTTGCAGACGGCCGTCACCGCGCAGGGACGAGTCATCGGTGCCCACGAACACCCGGCCGCCGGCCACCGTGGGATTGCCGTAAATGTAGGTTCCCAGTCGCACGGCCCAACGCACATGCTCGGTGGTTCCCGGAATGATCCCGCTGCCTTGGGATGACCTTTCTCCGGGTTGGAAAGAGGCTGGCAATCCGGTTTCCGGCGCGACCATGTTGCGACCTGGGTCGGAGCCGCCCCATTGTGGCCAGTCGCCGGCCTGGGTGGCCGGCACGGCCCCGATCACCAGCAGAACGACGGCCGAACTCAGACGCCAACGCCATGCGGAGCACCAGCGGACGTTCGGCGGAAATTGCATCACTTTGAAATACCTGGCCCGCCAAAGCTTCCCCAGGAATGCGGTAGGGCTCAGCATGAAGGTGGAGGCTTGGAATGTCATGGCTATACGGGCGCCGGTTGAGCGGCATTATTCACCGACGCAGTTTGCCGTAACACCCCAGTTGCAACATGCGGCCAGGCAGCAGCGCGGCCGCGAAAAGCTGAAGTGGTTTCATGCGAGGACGGCAGGGGGAAGATGCTCTCGCGTCATTGCGGACCGACCGATTCCAGCAATAGCTCGAACCTCAGGTTCCGACGTACTGACGTCCGCTTGCTTGCCTTGGCTTTTGCCGCTCGCAGTTTTGTTAGTCATCGGGGGTCAGGCTACCGGGTTATCCCGCAGTTGACCACCCGTAACGGTCGGCACCGTCACCACCAGGTTGGTGGCAGTCACCGTCACCGGTGGAATCGTCGGCGCCGGCGGCAATCCCACACCCGTCACCTTCAATTTGCCATCCATCTTCACCGTGCTTGCGTCCCGTTTCGTCGGCGTCCCCATCCGGTACTCTGGATGGGCCGTCTTGAGCGGGTTGGTGTGGAACGTGATGGGGCCATAGGCTCTCGACAGGATCAACGGATGAACTGTCGAGACCGTATTCGCGTCAATTGGCGTGCATTCGCGGTTGTATTTCGGCCCTGTGGCGGGGGCATCGAGCGTTGCGACACGACCCTTTCTTGAGCCCCGTCCGAGATTCCCATCCTGTCAATCCTGTTAATCCTGTCCAATATTGATTTTATAGATGATCCCCGCCTTTTTTTGAACTCACGCTTTTTCGCAAGTGAGACTATGCTGCGCTTACAACACATGAAATACGCCGATCTTGAGAAAATGCTGGAAGCGGGCCTCATCAGCGCGGAGCAGAAAGAACGGATCGCAGACCATTTCAAGCTGGCTGAGCACGAAGGCGGCCGGTTCATGGACAGTGCAAGCGTCGGTCCCATCATCCGGGAAGGCTCTCATCAGGCAGGTCTTTGTGGATGGTGTGCCTTACGCCGAGGCCATGCGCAACAGCCTGGGGAATCCTTAAGGATGCTTGTTCGGAGATAATTCACCCGGGATGTATTTCCTTCCGAATACACTCCGCCACATCGGCGGGCTGGGTGTGCTCCAGACGCGCGAGGATTTTTACCCAACGGAAAGCGAGGTTTCCCTTGGGATCCGCTATGCAGTGATGGAATAGCGCATCAAAGGCACGGCGCCGTTTGAAATACTCCTCCTGGATGCGTGCGAACTCCGAAGCGAAAGCTCCTAAATAGGCCTCCGCAAACTCTTCTGGACGCTTTAGGTGCTGCCAACGCCTGAGAACTGGCTGGGCATAGTACCTCGAAAAATGGTCCAATGTAGTGGTGTAGTCCGCAAAGGCGCCGGTGGCATCCCCAATCACGATCTCAACCGGGAGTCCCTTGTCCTCACGCACAATTTCGTCGCCATCATCGAATAAAACCCGGAAGTTGTGATCCTGCCGGCCCACAATGAGGTTTGGTGCCGCCGCTTTCCCCAGCAGCCGGGCCAGGATCAGCGCATAGGCGGAATCCACCAGTTTGGCAGGTGAAATTTTGTCCGTCGCGATCCCGTGACAGTAATCCCGCTCAAAATAGGTGGACCAGACGACCTGTCCCTGCCATCGCCTGTTCGGCCCCTGATACACCTCCCGCAGGTGGCACATTTGGATGCGCGGCACCAGGTTCATGCCTAGCTGCCGGCAAGCCAGCCGGCGATCCAGAACGTAATCTGTGTACTCGGAGGACTGCAGCACGGCATCCAGCAGGTCTTTCCCATTATCCAGGTGGCCGGACACATCCCACTTCTGCATCCGAATAATGCGAACCACGGGCTGCGCTTGCTGCTTTGGCTTGATCTCCGCCAGGTAAACCCCACGCCGCTCATCCGCCATGGTGCCACGGGAGAGCGCGGACGGAATGTGCGCCACATTCATGTAGTCGAGTTCCCCGTATTCGCGCACCGCGTTAAAAATGAAATTCCTCACCTTCGGATCACAAAGGGCGGCGAGGTCCCGACGTTCGGGAGACTGCAGGAATTCGTCAAAAACGGTATCGGGAAAGATCTCCCCGCCCTGGATTCGGCAGCCCGGCAGCCACTGCAACTGCAGGAAATACTCCGAACTGAGACCCAGCAGAATTTCGTCGGCCACAGATTTGTCGGACTGCCCGACCAGCGCGCTGAACATCCCCTGGCGCCATTCCGGGTCTTCCACATTGTCGCGCTGAAATACGGGAGAAACTTCGCTGGCAAATCGCTTTCCCAAGTCGTTGAACACGCGCAGCAACTCCGCACTGCATAATTTCTTGAAATCATAGCTCGCGAACTGTTCCGCGCCGAGGGCGCCCGCCTGGAAGAAGACAATCTCCAGATAGCCAAGCCGGTTTCTTATCCCCGCGAATTCTCGGATTTCGTCAAGGTGGTTGGCAAGGTCTTCAGCCGATAGTTTCCCGAGGCGGTGAAACGCCTCGCAGGTAAGCAGGCGGGAACCGGTAAATCGGTTGTGATAATAGATCGCTTCACCGTGAATGCCGATCCTGGCATTGAGAATCATCTCACGAATCTCGAACGGTGAACGCGGCAAGGGGGTAATGCGCCAGGATTCTCCGCGCTGTTTGATGGCGTGCAAAACCAGCTCATCACTGACCTGCAGGAATTTGATGTTGGTTTTAGAAGTCAGCGTTTGCAGGACTTCATCCGCGTCGAACGCCAGCTCCAGGTTTTCAGGATCGGGGCGGATCAGGATACAGTCCCCGTCGAAATACAGGTTAACCGAGTCGGCAATGATCTGGTCGATCTCGGCTTGCCCCAGACCCGGCCGGCGATCCTTGATTTGTTGTTCGTCTAATTCGTCAATGAACGCCAGGCGCTGCGTCGCGTGAATGCCTGGCAATGTGACGATCACCTTACGGGCCGGGAAAATGGTGCCGATTCCTTTCCGGAAACGGCTGGACTGACCCTCCAGGCAGGGCGACTCACCAATGATACGAATTTGCATATAGCGCACTCATCACAACTGCCAGTCAGCTTACCTGGTCACGGCCACCTGTAAAGTCACGCATGCCTGAGCTCCGCGGAACTCATCACGGTTGCCAGCGCTCTCTCATCTGATAGGTTTCGCCCATGGCGTTTGAATCTTTTAGCGATTTCATCACGGTGCTGGAAAAAGCTGGCGAACTGATACGCATCCCGCAACCGGTGGCCACAGAACTGGAAATCACCGAACGCGCCGACCGGGAGATGAAAGCGCCGGGAGGCGGCAAAGCCTTGTTGTTTGAAAAGCCGACCATCGCCGGGCAGGTATCACCATTCCCGGTGGCCATAAACACCCTGGGTTCCTGGCGGCGCATGGCGCTGGCCATGGGGGCTGAATCGGTGGATGAAGTGGCCGCGCAACTCGCCGGCCTGGTGAAGGCCAAGCCCCCCACCTCCTTGCGGGAGGCACTGAAACTGCTCGGTTTGGCGATGGATTTACGCCATGCCCGCCCCAAGGTCGTGAAAGACGGCCCGTGCAAGGAGGTGAAGCACCTCTTCGACGCGCCGGCCACCCGGACCGGGGCGTGGCCGCCCGCGCCTGGAATCGACGGTTTGGCTCCCCAGAGCCCGCCACCGACCTTGATCGATATGCCCGTCTTGAAATGCTGGCCTTTGGATGGCGGCCGGTTCATTACGCTTCCGGGCGTGGTCACCCAGGACCCGGATACGGGCGAGCGAAACCTGGGGATGTACCGCGTGCAAATCTACGATGACCGCACCACCGGCATGCACTGGCAGTTGCAGAAGGTCGGCGCCCGCCACGGGCGGCGTTACTACGAGACCGGGCAGCGGATGCCGGTGGCGATTTTTCTGGGGGGCGATCCCATGTTCGCCTTCGCGGCGACCGCTCCCCTGCCGGATGGGTTGGACGAGTTTCTGCTGGCGGGCTACTTGCGCAAAAAATCAGTCGAACTCGTGAAATGCGAGACCATCGACCTGCAAGTGCCCGCCAACGCCGATTTCGTGATCGAGGGTTACGTGGACCCGGCGGAACCCTTGCGTGAGGAAGGACCGTTCGGGGATCATACCGGCTTTTACACCCTTCCAGAGCCCTACCCCGTGTTCCATGTGACCGCGATCACCCATCGGCGAAACGCGGTTTACCCGGCCACCATCGTGGGCATACCACCGATGGAGGATTTCTATATGGGCCTGGCTTCGGTAAAATTGTTTTTGCCGGTGTTCAAGATGAACTTCCCGGAGATTGTGGATATCGCGTTGCCAGCAGAAGGGGTGTTTCACAACCTGGTGTTTGTCAGCATTAAAAAGACCTATCCCATGCAAGCCTTCAAGATCATGCACGGGCTGTGGGGCATGGGACAGATGATGTTCACCAAGTACCTGGTCGTGGTGGATGAGGATGTGAACGTGCATAACACCAGCGAGGTGCTGTTCCGAATGTGCGCCAACACGGACCCGCAGCGCGATGCCATCTTCACCAAAGGCCCGGCCGATGTGCTGGACCACGCGACCTCCGAGGTCGCTTCCGGCTCCAAATTGGGAATCGACGCCACCCGCAAACTTCCGGGCGAAGGCTTTCATCGCCAGTGGCCGCCGATTATCCGCATGGACCCGGCGGTAAAGGAAAAGATCGACCGGTTGATGGGCGGAAGTCCCGGTTGAAGCAATCAGACGGCGGACGGTTAAAGTTGATTATTTATTCGTAATTTTTCTTTGCGCCCAGCCTTGACCGGCGACGTTCATTCCATAGTATTTTCTCCTGTTGTATGTTGCAGTCGATCGGAAGTTTTTTTGGCAAACAAAGCCCGCACAAAGGCGGGCCATTGGTCCCGGAGTCTTACACCACGGGCTCGCCCTTGCAGCGGGCTGCCGGGGATCGGAAACAGGTTTACACCAAGGTTTTTCGCTGGCGCCTGCCCGATGGCATCTGTCGCGAACCAGCTTCGGTTGAGATCGTGGGATCCTTCACGAATTGGGAGAAAGTGCCATTGGTCCGGGACAGCATTTTGGATGCCTGGCACGTAACCCTGCATCACATTCAGGGCAATCAAACCCACCACTACATGCTCCTGGTGAATGGCCAACCGGCGTACGATAAAACCTGTGACGGCCTGGCACCGCCGCACGGCCCTCAGGAAGAACAGTTTCAACTTGCGACGGATAGAGGGCCGCGCGTGTTTATGCTCTTTGCCCAGGCCAAATGAGCGCTGGACGATCGGCGCTCATGGTTCAGACTACGCCCGGGGTTGCCGCCGGGTGGCTCCGACGGGGATTTTGCCGGATACCGTGTTCCCGGGCGTGATCCGGAAAGGGCGCGATGACCGCACAGCGCCGTCGTGTCACCCCGGCGCCGTGAGCCCCAATTCCCGGGCGATGCCCTGCATGGCAGTAATCACATGCGTGATGTGGTCATCGAGGGTTAGCCCCAGCATCTCCGCACCCTTCTCGATGTCTTCCCGGCTTACGGCGGCGGCGAAAGATTTCTGTTTCATCTTCTTCCGCACGCTCGACGCGGCCATTCCCTGGAGCTTTTCCGGGCGCACATAGGCCACGGCGGTGACGAATCCGCACAGTTCATCCACGGCGTATAGAGTCTTGCGAAGCGGCCGGTCGAGAGGGTGATCGGCCCAGTTCCAATCCGCATGGGCAAGGATGGCCCCAACGATCTCCTCATCCACCCCCCGTTCCCGCAGAATCGGGGCGCCCGCCCGCGTGTGCTCGGGTGGATTCGGCCAGCGCTCGTAGTCGAAGTCGTGCAGAAGTCCGGTTACTCCCCACAACTCCTCGTCCACGGCCAACCGCCGGGCGTGATGCCGCATGACGGCTTCAACGGCGAGGGCGTGTTTGAGCAAAGACTCTGATTTTGTGAACTCTTGCAGAAGTTGCCATGCCTCAGCTCGGGTTGTCATGGGTGTCATCCTGCCTCAAGGGGTGCGCGGACGCTACCAAAAAGGGCCGACGCGGCCTGGATTTGAAAGCTTGTGGCGCGCCTCGCGGGAGAAGACCCGCGTCGGCGGCTGTTCCTCAAGCCAGATACGGAACGGTCAGCGGGCCGTACGGCAGGACGGCCACGGCCGCCTGGTTGCCGGCGGTTAACCGCCGGACCTCCGCTCCGATGTCGGGACAGGGTTCCAGGAGCGCGCGCAGAACGGTTGCCTCCGGCAGCGAGCTATGCAGAAGAACGCGGGCCTTTTGCTGCACCAGCGCCTGAATTTGCGCCTGCCATTGCTCCGGTCTGGCGTGCAGCGGGTCCAGGGAACTCAACACCGCCGCTGGTTCGCTGGCCGCATGCAGCATGCGTTCGTAGCTGGAGCCGGTGGGCACGCCGTCGCTGCATTCACAAGCCAGGATCAAGGTGCCCCCGGGTTTTAGAACGCGGGCGCCCGCCGCCATGCCTTTGACCCCCTGGTAAAGGTTTTGGTCGAGTGGATAGCCGCTGTTCGTAGTGACCACCACCTCGAAGGGCTCGCGGCAGGCTTGCATCGCTGATTGACGCACAAATTCGCACCCCTGTTGATGAGCCGCGATCAAATCGCCGGCGAACACGCCGGTTATGGCGCGGGTTTCGTTCAGCGTTACGTTCACCAGGAAGGACCTGCCGGCGCCCAGCGCGATATCCCGAATCTCCTCCCACAGAGGGTTGCCGGTCGTGATGCCAAAGCTTGACCGTGGATCATTGATGTGGCGCATCCCGTGATTGCTCATCACCGTCTCCAGCCCGGCCACCCCGGGCATGATGCCTTTGGGACCGCCGCTAAAGCCCGCGAAAAAATGCGGTTCGATAAAACCAGTGACGATTCGCACATCCGCCTCCACCACCAACCGGTTCAGCAGCGCCGGAGCGCCATCGCGCGTTCGTCCGACCTCCACCAGGGCAGCCGGATTTTCCGGCTCATGATTGCGGACCTCGTAATTCCGAAGCACCTCCGGGGTGAGCATTTGTTCCAGTTCAGCCCGGGTGTTGGGACGGTGGGTGCCCAACTGGTTCAGGAGCAGTATTTGCTCACGCCGGACCCCGTTGTCCGAAAGATACTCCAGGAGCCACGGGATCAATCGATCGTTGGGCGTGGCGCGGGTGATATCCGTAAACAGAATGCAAATCCGGCTGTGGGGACGGAGCCATTCCCGCAGCGGAGCCGCGGCGACCGGAGCGTCCAGAGCCCGTCGCACCGCCGCCTGTTCGTCGGGCAAGCCGGGCACGTGCGCCGGGGTGATTAAGGTGGTACGGCCGTCGGGAAATTCGACCGGCAAATGCCCCCGCCCGTAGGCCAGGTCAATTCTCATGTCACGCTAATCCGAGGTTCTTCAACACCTGGATCGTGGAGGCGGATTTGTTCATGGTGTAGAAATGGATGCCGGGCGCGCCTCCCGCCAGCAACTCCTGGCATTGCCGGGTGGCGAATTCGATGCCGAATTCCGCCGCCCTCGCATCGTCGTTCTCCAACTCCTCGAGTTTGGCGCCCAGCTTCGCGGGAATGCGGGCTCCGCATATCTGGGTGAACTTCTTGATCTGCGACGCGCTCAGGATCGCAATCATTCCCGGAATAATCGGCACGGTCACCCCCTCTGAGGCGAGATGGTCCCTGAATTCAAAAAAATCGGAGTTGTCAAAGAAGAGCTGGGTCAGCACGAAATCTGCGCCCGCCTGAACCTTCCATTTAAGATGTTCCCAATCCTTGAGCTTGCCCTCTTTGCAGGCAATATGGCCTTCCGGGAACCCGGCCACCGCGACGGAAAAATCATCGTGAGCGCGGATGAACTCCACCAATTCGGCGGCGTATTGGAATCCGCCGGGCGTGGTTTGGAACTCCGTCCCCGGGGGAGGGTCCCCGCGCAGTGCCAGGAGATTGCGGCAATCCATGGCTTTGAACCGGGCCAGCCAGGCGCTGACCTGCTCGCGCGTGTGATTCACGCAGGTTAGATGAGCCAGGCAGGCAAGGCCCTGGTCCTGCTGAATGGCTTCCACCATGCGCAGCGTCTTGTCGCGCGTGCTGCCCCCCGCGCCGTAGGTCACGGAGCAATAATCCGGGCGCACCGCCATCAAGGCGGGAACCGTTTTTTGCAGCAGGTTGCGGTCGCCTTCCTCCGTTTTGGGCGGAAACACCTCGAACGAAATCACCGGGCGCCCCGCGGCGCGGCGCTGTTTATAAATGTCGCGAATCAACTGCATGCTGGGAATGATGCCTCATCGGGACGGGAATTCCAAGCCGCCCACGCAAATGGACACGGGCTGCAGGCGCCGGCTCAGTCACCTGACCTCCAGGTTCACCTGGCGGCGTTCAAGGGTCGTGCCTTCGTTGAGCGCCAGTTGCGCCAGCGCGATATTGTAGTCGGCCAGGGCGCGAATCTCCGAGGAGCGGGCGGTGGTAAGGTCTCGCTGCAATCGCAGCACTTCGAAGCTGGTGCTTTTCCCGCTGGCCAGCTTCTTCTGCTCGGCATCAAGGGCGGATTCAGCATACATCCGCGCTTCGCGCGTGGCGGCTACCCGCTGGAAGCTGGTGTTCACGACGGCGATGGCGTTTTCGATTTGAATCAAGACGCCCTGCTCAAGCTGCCGGAGGATCAGCGAGACTTGCTCTTTGGTGGCTTTCGCCGCGCGGTAGTTGTTGCGGGCGGCGGTTTGTGTCAACGGCATGCTGAGTTGCGCACCATAGGACCAATAGGGGTTGTCGCGATCGGCGAACTGCCGGAAAGCGCCGCTGTACTCCGTATCGGACGCGTTGTAGCCATACGTGCCAAGCAGGTCAAGCTGCGGGAACAGCTGGCTTTTTTGGAACCGCACGACCTGGCCCTGCTTTTCCAGGCTGATGCGCTGCTGCTGGAGATCGGGGCGCATGCTCAGGCCGTTGCGCCAGCTCTCCTGCAGGTTAAAATATTGCGGCACCGCAAACATCGCCACCGTGGGCGCAATGCGAACGTTCGCCCACCGGGAGTAATCATCGCTCAGCAGGTTCTTGAGCACCCGCTGCTGGGTGTCCTCGCTGCCTTGGGCGGCCAGCAGATCGGCACGGCTGGAGGCCGCCTGCGCCTCGGCTTGTTTCTCGTCCAGGGGCGCCAAGGCGCCGACCTCCACGCGCTTGCGGTTTTCCGCCAGCAGGCGGTCGGCCAATTCCAGCGCGGTTTGCTGCACCTTGACGTTTTCCTGCGAGAAAATGAGATTGTAATAAGCCTGTTCAACCGCCGTGATTGTCTGATGAACCTGGTTGCGCAGCTCCAGTTCCGAGATCCGGAGATTGCGGCGGTCCAGATAGATTTGCAGCCGGGCCGAATCGATCCAGAAGCCTTTCAACAGCGGCTGGCGCAATTGCATCAGACCGATGGTGCCGCGCGCGCTCTCGAACGGATCACGTCCGCCAACCAGGGCGTAATTGGTACTCAGGTAACTCAACGAAGTTCCGTCGCTGAGGGACAGCGCGTTGGTCACCACCGTTGGCTGGGTACGGTCCGCGGTAGTGGTTGGCCGGGTGCCATACGTATCCGAGACATTCCCCCCCACATTATAGGATAATCCCCAGGGCAACACTCCCTGAAACCCGCTCCGGAACGAATCGGTCTCGCTTTCGGTGCCGCTGTAAGCCCTGCCCAGATCGTCCACGCCGCCAGGTGACAGGTTGTACGCATGGTCCCCGCCAACGGAAAACACGGGGTCGTAAGCGCCGTAGGCCGCACGCAGGTTGAATCGGGAGATGGTTGGATCAATCCGCCGTATCTGGATGTCGAAATTGTGTTCGAGCGCCGCCTGGATGCATTGTTCCAGGGAAAGGGGCTTGGTCTGCGGCGCGGCGGATTCCGCCAGGGCGGTGGACGCCGCCAAAACCAGAATCAGTAATGAATGAAGAACTCTCATCGGATGCGAAGCTTGCTCCATTCGGGCCAAAACGTCAAACGACAAGCAGCCAACAATTCGGGGCCTCGGTGCGAGGCGCACTTTCCAGCTTCCGGCTGTTGGACGGGCAAAACCAGGCACCAATTAGCTCCGACGGGTCAATGGGAGCCACATAGCGGTTGCGTCAGGGCCCAGCCATAGGTTCTAAAGGGTGCGGGGGTATCTTGTGTCTGGCTTGCGGGCTTCTGTTACGGGCATTGGCCGGCTGGGAATCAAGCCAGGTGCGGGTTTGATCGTTTTCCATGGTTCAGACGCTTCGGATCAGCCGTCCGAAACCGTCAGGCGCCCCTCACCCACACGCGCGAAGTGTGAGATCGGATTTTGCCGCCGCGGGCCGGCGTGCATCCCCTCCCGTGGCCGCTTCCGACCTGCACCGCCGTTGTAATCCCCGCGAATTCTACTCCGCCGCGCAGTCTTCCCTTGCAGGCCACTCCCCGCCACGCCAGCCTGATAGCCGCAAACTTAATAAAGGACCGGATATCCCATGCCACTCACAGACCCAAAAAACACGATTCCCGATGCGGTCAAAGCCATCGCCGCCAAGCGTGGCGCGACTCTGACGATGTTGAGACCATCCCTGGCGGTGGCCTTCGCGGTTGCCGTTGCGCTCAGCATGGCTGCCGCGGACAACGGCGGCGTGAAGCCGCAGGGACTTGCCAACATCGCCATGGGGAAGCCCTACGAATTCTCGCCGCCGCCCAACTACGGGCTTTGCACGGACGCCGGCGATAAAACGCAACTGACGGATGGCGCCTACACAGAGGGGCACTTCTGGTCCCGGCAGAGCACGGTGGGCTGGGGACAATACAGTCCCCCGCTCGTCACCATTGATCTTGGCGCGGTCCAACCGATCTGCGGCGTATCGTACAACACTGCCGCCGGCGTTGCCGGGGTATCCTGGCCCATGAGCATCCTGGTGTCGGTCAGTGACGACGGGAAGGCCTACTATCATGCGGGCGATCTGGTCGCGCTCGGCGAGGAGCATGGGAAGCCGCCAGCCGAGGGGCAGTATGCGGTGCATCGTTACTGGACCAGCAAGCTCGCCACCCACGGCCGGTTCGTGAGGTTCGCCATCGTGCCGCGCGGCGTCTATACGTTCGTCGATGAGATCGAGGTTTATCGCGGCGCGGACGCCCTGATGGGGCAGCCGCACGCCGGACGGAAGATCGACGATAAGGATACAGCCGAAGCCATCAAAGACATGGTTGTAACGCTGCACTTTCGCCAGCGGCTGAAGAGCGATCTGGCGGCGGTGCGCGAGACGATCAGAAACGTTGCCGGGATGGAGGAATCGGCAGGCGAGCTTGCCGCCATCGAACAGCTGATTGCCACCGTGGAACCTCCACCGTGGAAGGAGTTTCGCGCCATCCTTCCGTTCAACGATCTGCACAAACGGATCTTCGCGGTGCAGGCGTCGGCGTGGCGCGCGAATGGGGCAAAGCCCCTGGCCGTGTGGCAGAAGAATCCCTGGGACATGCTCAGTCCCACGGAGCCGCCGCTGCCCGGCGGAGCGAAGGTTGACCTCGTCATGATGAGGAACGAATGGCGGAGCGCGGCGTTCAACATCAGCAATTCCGGCACGTCGCCAGCCACGGTGCGGCTTTCGATCGCCGGCTTGCCTGGAGGACGGAATCCGAAGTTTGTCAGCGTGCGCGATGTGCCGTTCACGGACACGAAAAGCGGCGTGCCGGTGGCGGCTGCGCTGCCGGAGGCGGAGACCGACGGCGGCGATTACCGGTTTCGCATTGAGTCCGGCATGACCCGGCAGGTGTGGCTGACGTTCCACTCCAGGGAGATCCCGGCCGGCGAATACGAAGGCCAGGTCGTGGGCGAACCGGGCGCGATCCGCGTCCCCGTCCGGCTCAAGGTCGGGGCGGTGGCGCTGCCGGACCAATTGACGCTGCATCTGGGCGGATGGGACTATACCATCTCAGCCGGCCAGTTTGACGTGACGGACCAGAATCGGCCCGCGCTCCTGCGCTACCTGCAGGCACACTTGGTGGACACGCCCTGGGCGAACCGCACCGTGATGCCGACCGGAAAGTACGATGAAGACGGTTCCATGACGGGGCCCCCGGAAACGGAGGCGTTCAAGACCTGGATGGAACGTTGGCCCACCGCGCGGAACTACTATGTCTTTGCCGACGTGACAGAGCGCTTTGCCGGCTTCGCAATGGGCACGCCGCCCTTCCAGAAGGCTGTCGCAGCCTGGATCACCTGGTGGGCCGGTCAACTGGCTAAATGGAGCATCAAACCGGAGCAACTCGGGCTTCTTCTCGTGGACGAACCCAACGTGCCAGCGGGGGACAAACTGATCGTCGAATATGGCAAGGTGATCCGGGAAGCCCAGCCGCGAGTGGTGATCTTTGAGGATCCGATCTGGCCCGACCCGCGGAAGGCGGATCCAGAGATGTTTGCGGTATCGACCACGCTGTGCCCCGCAATGCCGATGTGGATTTCAGAGGGCAAACCGTTTGCCGACTTCTATCTCAGACAGCGCGATGCGGGCAAGGAGCTTTGGTTCTACTCGTGCAGCAGCCCGGGCCGGTTGCTGGATCCCTACGCATATGAGCGGATGCAGAATTGGTTCTGCTGGAAGTTTGGCGCGAAGGGGTCGTGTTTCTGGGCCTTCAGCGATTCCGCGGGGGCATCGTCGTGGAACGAGTACGCTTCGAGAGGCGGCGCTTACACGCCCATGTTTCTGGATGCCACAACGGTCACCCACGGAAAACACATGGAAGCCATCCGGGAGGGAATGGAGGATTACGAATACCTTCGGATGCTGCGCGACCGCGTGGCGGAGCTTCGGAAGCAGGGCACGCGGGGCGAAGCCCTCGCGGCAGCGGACGCCCTTCTGTCTTCCGCTGCCGACCGTGTCACGGCCTGCATGGAGCAGGCGGAGGACATCAACTGGAAAGAGCCGAAAGACCGTTCGATTGCCGACCAGGTTCGCGTGGAAGTGTTAAACGCATTGCTGGCGCTTGAACAGCTGCGTTAGCCCTGCGTTTACCGCCCACGCAAGGTGGGAAGGCGGCCGCGGCAACCGTGCGGGGCGGAAGCCCAACCGTGCCGCGGAGGAAGAGGCTTTCTTTGCCTCCGTTCGCGTGCTTCGAATATGGCGTTGCGAGGAACCGCGGTTTCGGGATCCCTTGAGGCACTTGCGCAACGCCGATGAAGGTACATATTACTTCCGTACAACATTAAACAAGCAAATGGAGACGATTATGAAACATGCAATCACATCCCTCGTACTGGTGAGTTTCGCCAGCGCGGCCCTCGCCGGCGCGGAAGTTGGCAAGCCCGCCCCGGATTTCACCGGCCTGGATATCCAGGGCAAGACTCACAAGCTTTCGGATTACAAAGGCAAAATCCTGGTGTTGGAGTCGCAGAACCTCGATTGTCCGTATGTGGCCAACCAGTATAAATCCGGCGCCATCCAGGAACTGCAAGGGGAGATGAAGGGCCAAGGGGTGGTTTGGCTCATCGTTAACTCCGTAGGGGAGTCATTCCCGAACTATCGCCCGCCCGAAGCCGCGCGCAAGGAATGGGAAACCCGCAAAATCCAGGCCACCGCCTGGATCGATGACCGCGCCGGAGCGATTGGCAAGGCGTATGGCATGCACACCACTCCGCACGTTTTTGTCGTGGATAAGGAAGGCAACCTGGCTTACCAGGGCGCTCTCGATGACCAGGCCGAAACCAGCGGGGACCCCCGGAAGGCCCGCAACTACGTTCGCGAGGCCATTCAGGCTCTTGAGGCCGGAAGGAAGGCTGACCCGGCCCAAACCAAACCCTACGGCTGCGGTGTCAAATACGCCCGGAATTAGCCTCAGGGACAGAGAATCCAGCCACCAGGATCGCAGGGGTGTGCGCTGCCGCGATCCGGGTGCTCTCCCGGATTGGTTATGGCCGGAGGTTGGAACTGGCCAGTCCGGCTTTCTGGGCCCGGGTGAACCAAGCGCAGACGGCCAGGAAAATCAGGTTGCATACGCCCAGGGTTTGCAGCACTTGGACCATGCTGTCATGAAAAAACGTCAAGGCCACCATGTAGCCCAGCGCCACGAGCAGCACGCAAGCGGGAAACACCAGGTTGAGCACGGGCCGCGCGAGCAGGTTGTTCAAGAGCACATTCGCCACCGCCAGCGGCACCATGGCAAAGGCGTACCAGGGTAAAATGGCAGAGGCCGCCGCCACATAGGTTTCCGTGTAAACTACCCGGATCACGTAGGGACCTACCAGTGACAAGCCCGCGGCGCCGACCACCGCGAGGATGGCGGTGCCCGCCAACACCAGGCTCAGCAGGTTGCTTTTTTCCGCCTTCACCGCGCTATGCACCAACCGGGGAAACATGACCGCCGCCAGGGGCAGCACCAGCCACATCAGCGCCCGGGCCATGGTTCCGGCGCTCAGGTAAAAATCAGCGTTCGCCTTGGAGAAATACGCTTTCACAAACAGCATATCCACCGTGAACAGAATCTGGAACGCCAGGAAGCCCATCGTTAAGGGGATTACCTGCCGCAGGAGACCACGCCAGTCGAAAGGCGCGGGGGGCAGACACCAGATGGATCGGGTATGCCACAGGGCGATGAGGAACGCGCAGAAAACGCCAAACAACACGCCCGCCACCATGCCGGTGGCATAGGCGTGCAAGACCAGCACCGCGAAAGCCGCCAGGGCGATCCTGCCGATCCCGTTGGACAGCATGCTCCAGCCCAGCCAGAGAAAGTTTTGCTGCCCCTGCAGCACCCCCAGCAGCAGTGGACTCCAGAGCGAGAGCAAAACGATGGGCAGCATGAAGTAGAGCCCCTTTGCGTCACCCACCTTCCAATGGGCGAGGATGGTATCCTGGAAGAGCAGCACGCCCGCCGCGCCCACCACCCAGAGGAGGGTGGTGCCGCCCAGCATCAAGCGCACCACCCCGGAGAGTTCGCGTTCGCGTCCCGTTGCCAGGGCTTTGGCGGTTTGTTGCGCCAGCACCATTTGCAGCGGAATGGTGGGCAGCACCATCACCACCGCGAGGAAAGCGCCGAAATTGCCGTATTCACCTGGAGGAATGGCTTTGGCAAGCGGATGCACCGCATACATGAGGGCTCCGCCCGCCACATTGGCGATCATCAGCCAGCCGCTCTGGCGAAAAAAAGAGGCGTGTTGCGATACGCCTCCGGAAACTTTTGAGTCTGCGGACATCTAGGTTGGACAAAAGACTACTAGGCCGGTTCACTCAAGGCCAGCAAAGTAGTGCAGCAACACCCGGCGGGCCCGGTCCACCGCGCGCAAGGAAACCCATTCGTTGGCGGTATGGGCGTGCGCGATGTCGCCCGGGCCGAACACCACGCTGGGGATGCCGGCCTCGGAAAGCACCGCCGCATCACAAAAGTACCGGGCGCCCAGTGCCCCGCGCTGACCCGTGCGGCGCAGGAAATGGGCCACCGCCGGCAGGCAGGGGTCGGTCTCCATCGGCGGGCAGTCTGCCACCTTTTCGTCCTCGACCCGGGCGGTTAGGCCATGCTTTGCCAGCAGGGCGGACAGTTCCAGCAAAACTCCCCGGGCGGTTTCACCGGGAAGGGTTCGCCGGTCCACCAGGATGTGGCACGAATCTGGAACGATATTCGGCTGGGTTCCGCCCTGAATAAAGCCCACATTGACGGTCGGCGATCCCAAAATGGAATGGTGTCGTTTTTTCAGGCTCGCGGCATATTTGGTTTCCAGCGCCTCCACAATTCGGGACATGGCATGGACCGCGTTGCTTCCTTTTTCCGGCCAGGCGCCATGAGCAGCGCGGCCGCGGGCGGTGATTCGCAGCCAAAGACTCCCTTTATGTGCGGTTAGGACTTTCAACCGGGTGGGTTCGCCCACGATCGCGAGATCAGCGTGGAGGCCGCTCTTTGCCAGCGCGCGGGAGCCAAGCTGCCCGTGCTCTTCATCAACCAGGCCCGCGAAGACAACCTCCGTGTGGGCCAGCCGCCGGGGACCGTTCGCCAAATCGCAGAGCGCCCCCAGCATGGCAGCTACCGAACCTTTGGTGTCACAGGCTCCCCGGCCAAACAACCGGTCCCCCAGGACGAACGGCGTGAACTGTTTGTCGGTGGCATCCACGGTGTCCAGGTGAGGTGCCATGAGGATGCGCTGGCGCACCTTCCCGGAGGGTGTCCAGCGCGCGAGAAGATTCGCGCGACCGGGGGCGGCCTCCTGAAACTCAATGTCCAGCCCGGCGGCGGCGGCCGTGGCCGCCAGGAACTCGGCCAGATCGGCCTCGCCCGCCCGCGGATGGTCGGCCGCCACCAGCGCCGGATTCACGCTGGGCAGGGCAACAAGCTCCTTCAGTAATCGCGTTGTGTCGGTCATGCGCAACCTGCCATGCGGCAGAACCCACGGTCATTTGCGGCCCAGAATTCTGGCCCACGTCGGCAGAAACTTCAGCGCGTAGTGTTCGTAGGTGGTCAGCACCCGGCCGTGGGCGATCAGTTCGTGCATCGCGCGCAATTCCAGGCAGAAATCCAGGTCGTGCAATGGGCGATTCTTCAACAGGCGCCGTTCCCACTGGTGCGCATCCGTGATCTCCGGAACCGTCTCGGGGCCGCCCGGGCGGAAAGACATGCCCCAATCATCGCGCCGAGTGTAGCCGTCCGCCGGGCCGCGCTGCTGCAGCCATTCGTCGCATAGCATCACGCAGACGGATTGGCCGCGGCTGGAGCCCAGCCGATAAAACACCAGTCGCGCCTCGGCTTCCGAGAAAAAGCTGTAGGCGATTTCATCGGCGTTTTGCGGCGGCGGCGTGAACGCGACCTGGAAGGCCAGGCGGAAGCCGGCCGGCACTTCCGGATCGGCTTCAAAGCAAAGGTTCTCGTCGAAAATCCACACCAAATCGGTTGGGAGTTCGCGTTCACTCAGCAGCTTTCTCCAATGGCTGAGGGCTTCGGACACATGCGGCCTCGTGATCTTGCTCTCGTTCGGCATAATTACGTTCTAAGTTGCTGGTTTTTAAGGAGGCCGCCCCGGCAAAAACCGGCCACGCCCCTGCCAACCTGCCATGGAAAACCGGATTCTCAGGATACTACGCCCCAAAAGTCAAGAACGCGGATGAGTTAATTCATTTTCCCCTCGCTCTCGGGATCTAAAATTCCCATGCTCAACGTGGTCAACAGGACCAGAATTATGCATACATCAAGACCCCAGCCCGGGATTCGCCGTCGTGATTTCCTCCGTTCTTCCCTCATGATGACGGCCGCCACCATGGCCATCCCGACCATCGTGCCGAGTTCGGTTTTCGGCCAGAACGCCCCCAGCAACCGCGTCACCCTGGCGGTGATCGGCTGCGGGAACCAGAGCACCATCGACATTCCCGAATTCCTGAGTTTTCCCGACTGTCAGGTTGTGGCGGTGTGTGATGTCAACAAGGCCAGCCATGGCTACAAGACGCCCGCGCAGTTCCTGGGCCGCGAACCCCAGCGGGATTTTGTAAATAACTTCTATGCCAGGAAGTCCGGCAGCGGCCAGTACAAGGGCTGCGATATGTACCAGGATTTTCGGGAGGTGCTCGCGCGCAAAGACATTGATGCGGTGGAAATTGTCACGCCCGATCACTGGCACGCATTGATGACGGTAATGGCGGCCCGAGCCGGCAAGGATATCTATTGTCAAAAGCCTCTGACCCTGACGATCCAGGAAGGCCCCGTGATGATCAACGCCGTCCGGCAACATAAGCGCATTCTGTCCACCGGCAGCCAGTGGCGCTCCAACCCGCTGATTCGCCGGGCCTGCGAGCTGGTTCGGAATGGCCGCATCGGCAAGGTAAAGCGCATCGAGACTTACGTGGCGGAAAACAATTTCAACGGGCCGGGCCCCGGCTGGAAGGAAATGCCCGTGCCCGAGGGCTTCGACTATGATTTCTGGCTCGGTCCCGCCCCAAAGGCCCCTTATCACGCCGACCGATGCCTCTACAAGTTCCGCTTCGTCAGCGACTATTCCGGCGGGCAGACCACCAATTTTGGCGCGCATTCCAATGATGTCGCCCATTGGGCAATGGACTATGACCGCACCGGACCGGTGGAGGTGGAAGATCTGGGGGCCGAGTTCCCACCCAAAGGCGACCTCTTCAACACGGCGACCAAGGTGGCGTTCCGCGCCCGGTATGCGGACGGGGTGACCCTCGACTGCCTGACTGACAAATTCAGCTTTGGCGTCAAATTTGAAGGCACCGACGGCTGGTTGAAAGTGGGCAGCCGCACCCTCGAATGCCAGCCCGAAACAATCAAGGACTCCAAAATCGAGGACGGCGAGACGCACCTCTACGTCAGCCCCAACAACTACCGAAACTTCATCGATTGCGTAAAGTCCCGCAAGGAGCCCATCCAACCGGTTGAAACCGGGCACCGCACGGCCACGCTGTGCCACCTGGGGAACATCGCCATGACGCTCAGGCGCAAAATCAAATGGGACCCTAAGGCGGAGACCATCCTGGGCGATGCGGAAGCCGGAAAAATAGCGTCGCGCCCCTTGCGCGCGCCCTGGAGCTACGACATGCCGCTGAAGGCTTGATAGCCGGCCCTGGCGGGCCTGAATGCCTCGCGCGCGCCCTGACGCGGGGCGGGGTTGGCATTTCAGCCGAATGGTGAGGTTTTGGCTAAGGCCTGGGCCGCGAATAGAACTCGGCGAACGCATCCCAAAAAGCGGTTTCGTCCCATGCCGGCGCCAGCGGAGCCGCGGGTTCACGGTTGATCCGGCGGAGCGGTTCACTGAAATCCGTCTGCTGCCACAGTTCCAGTTCGCAAGCCCAGTCAAGGCGCGCCTGAGTTTCGCGGGCCACGCGCTGCGCAAAGGCTCCTTGTTCCGAAACATAACCGCTGGGGTTAAACCGGCTCAGGGGCGGTTTGCGCGCGGCCACGGTCTCCACAAACTGTCGATACATGCTGGCCA
The DNA here is from genome assembly GCA_038209025.1 of Verrucomicrobiota bacterium. GTDB lineage: Bacteria > Verrucomicrobiota > Verrucomicrobiia > Limisphaerales > UBA8199 > JBBQYD01. The sequence goes on from JBBQYD010000012.1 coordinate 24,692, forward strand.
GCAAATCCACGGGAATGTTATCGCGCACGTATGCCGGTGTTTTGACGGCGGCGATTCTTCCTTCGCGCCAGTTGCTCATGAGATAGCCCGTGAAGCGCTCCTCCTCCAGCGGCCCAAAGGGGTTGGGGATGACGAATTTCCCCAGGGGCAGCTCCGCGCGCGTGCAGTAATAGAGAAACATCTCCCAGGTCAGCGTTTTGGACAGCCCATAGGGCGAGAAGGCCCGCAAAGGCTCATCCCCCGCGCCCTCGCCGCTCTCGAAAACCGTCCCTGTCAGCACCATGGCTGGCACGCCGCCAGATTTCAGGGCCTCCAGCACCCCGGGCAGATTCAGGGTATTGTGATGCAAGGCCGCCTGCGCGTCGAACTCAGGACTTTTGTAGTTGGTGACCTCCGCCGCGTGATGGCAGAGCACGTCCCACGAGCCGTCTCGGGCTAATTTGAGAAAACCCTCCGCGCCAAAACTTGTTCCCGGCAAGAAGCGCACCAGGGATTTCAGCGCCTCAGCCCGGCGGCGCCGAACACCCGCATAGTCTTCCAGGCGGCCGCGCAACGGGCAGGTTAGTTCATGCCCTGCCTGAACCAGTTCGCGAGCGAACCAATACCCGGTGAAGGAACTGGCGCCAGTAAAAAGAATGCGCATCACCCGCCTCCCCGGAAAGGTGTCGCAAACGTTTCCAGCCGGGGGAAACCCCGATCACGTTCTGACAAAATGGCGTCTCGGACCGGCCACGCAAAGCCGATGGAATCCCACGCGATACCCGCATCGCAATCCGGCGTGTGAACCACATCGGTCTGGTAAACCATCGTCGAATCATCCTCCAAGGCCAGAAAGCCGTGGGCAAAACCCACCGGGATGAAAAGCAGCTCCGCCGCGGCGGCATTCAGTTCGCGGCCGAACACCTTCCGATAACGGGGGGATTCCTGGCGCAAATCCACCACCACATCCAGCACCCGCCCCCGCGCGCAATACACCAGCTTGGCATGCGCCGCGGGCGGCGCCTGAAAATGCATGCCCCGCACAACGTTTCTGGCGGACACCGAATAGAATTCTTCACGCGGCGCGAACGCCAGTCCCAGCGCCGCGAAATGTTCCGCATGGAACGTTTTGACAAATGTTCCCCGCTGGTCCCTGAAAAGCCGTGGACGCAGCAGATGCAGCCCGGGAAAACCGGTTGGCACTGACGTGAAGGGAGAGGGTGCGGTGCTCATGTCGGAGCCGTTCAGGCGCGGCCTGTAAACTGATGAATGGTGTCGATGACGTAATCGAGCATGGGGCGTGTCAATCCCGGGTAGGTGCCAACGAAGAGCACTTCGTTCATTATCTGATCCGCTCCCGCGAGGTCGCTCGCCACCCGGAAGGCATCGGGACAATCCTGCTTCAATTGCACGAGCACAGGCTGCCGCACCAGGTTGCCTCCGAATAGCATCCGGTTGCCGATTTTCTTCGCGTCGAGGTGGCGCGCCAACTCGATCTTGGTGAACGGGGCCGAGGCTTTGACCCGGATCATGAACCCAAACCAGGAACACACAGCGCGATGGCCCGACCCATCCCAGGTGAAGCCACCGG
>JBBQYD010000013.1:0-25922 GCA_038209025.1 Verrucomicrobiota bacterium
TTTCATAGGAGAACCACCCGCCGTCCCAGGCGTGCCGGAGTTTTCGGCCAAGGGCTTCGAGCGCGGCGCTCTTCTCACCCTGCACATTGTGATCGCGTTCAGGTTGCATTTCTCCGGCGCGGAAGATGTCCAGCGTGCGGCCTTCCAGCTCGCGCAGGCGCTGTTCTTCGGCGCGGGTCCCGGCTTCGCGCGCAGCCCAACCGGCCGGTGTGTAGCGGTCCAGATAGACCGTATAACGGCGGTTGTGCAGGCTGTGAAAGGGCACCAACCGAAAATCGCGCGGCCGGGCCGCCGACACGGTCTGGAACACCAGCGGCTCAGCCGAGACCGGCCGGACCCAATCGCCCACCTTGAGTTGATCCGCCACGATCACCGGCACGTAGCCAGTCTTTTGGGCCTCGGGATCATTTTCGGGACCGAGGTCCGCGGCCAGCAGGGTGGGACCAAAGAATACCGCGATCCGGTTCGGATTATCCGGCATGGACTCCGTGCGGAGCGCCATCGGAAAACCCAACTCCACGCGATCACCGTCTTGCCAGGTGCGCTGGAGCTGGCAATAGCTGGAAGGCGACGTGCTGGTGGAGACGATCTCGCCGTTAACGCTGACGCGCAAGGTGTCCGCCCATTGAGGGTGGCGAATCCGCAGCGTGAACGCGGTGGGCCTGGCGCAGGTAATCGTCAGCCTGGAGGTGCTCTGGTTAGGCCACCCGGTTTCCTGGCGCAGCATGATCCCTTCGCTCTTCCAATTCACCGTCGAGGGAATAAAAAGGTTCACCCAGAGATTGGAATCATGATGGAAATAGATGCCCTCCCCATATTTGACGTGGTTCTCCATGCCGGTGCCCACACAGCAGGTGAACCCGTCGTATTTGGACTGATACTCCTTATAATGACCCGGTTGAAGCGAGAGATTGTAGATGACCCGCCCATCCGGGTGCTGCGTGGCGCGAATATGGTTCAGCAAAGCGCGCTCATAGAAATCGGCAACGGACGCCTGCGGATCCCAGCCGAAGACGTGCCGCGTGAGCTTCAACATGTTGTACACGTTGCAGGTTTCCGTGGTGACGTGGCTGAGGCGGGCATTGAGGCGGTCCGGGGGGCCGAAATGTTCGGCGTCGCAATGGCCCCCAGTGACATAGCTGTGGTGACGCACGACGCGATCCCAAAAGAAGGCCGCCGCCTGGCGATCAGCGAGGTCGCCGGCCAGTTCATACCGGGTGGCCAGGCCGATGAGTTTGGGAATCTGCGTATTGGCATGTTTGCCGGGCAGAATGTCCTCGCCTCGGGCCAGGGGATCGAGAATGGCTGTATGCTGAAACTTGCGGGAGAGCGCGAGGTAACGGGCGTCCCCGGTATCGGCGTAGAGATCCGCAAAGGTTTCGTTCAAACCCCCATGCTCGGCGGCGAGAACTTTCTGCATTTGCGCGTCGTCCAATCCGGCGAAAGTCCGCTCAAACCAATCGGCCAGCCCGCGCGACACCGCGAGCGCCTGAGAATTCCCGCACAACCGATACGCATCGCGCAAACCCGCCAAAACCTTGTGCATCGTGTAATTGGGAACCCAGATGCCATTGAGATCAAAACCCGCCGACCGGATATTGCCCGCGGCCACCTCGGCGTAGGCTTTCTTGCCTCCCGGGATGGCTGCCACGTAGCCGCTGCCCAGCGCTTTCTGGCAGGCGGCCAATTCATCGACGAAATAGTTGACCCGTTTCAGCAACTCCGGCGAACCCGTGGAGGCGTGGGCGAGGGCGCAGGCGCTAAGGTAATGCCCGCCGCAATGGCCCGAGACGCCCCGGGACTCCCAGCCGCCGTATTGTTTGGCTTTGGGTTCCAGCCCTGCCTCCGTCCGGAAGTTGGCGAGGAACCGGTCGGGTTCGAGGCTCAGCAAATACTCGATGGCCGTGTCCTGCCCCTGCTTGAACGGCGAGTCGAGGAGGCGCACATCCCGCAGGTCAAATGGCAGCGCGACCGGGGGTTGGGCGAGTGGAATCTTGGCGGCCGCCGGCTCGGAGAGCAGCTCCGCGTGCAGCCCTCCTCCGGCACCTGACAGGGCCAGGAGCAGGGCGATTCGAGTGAACTGAAAACGTCTGACGCGGTGTCTATCTCTCATGGTTTTTCTCCTGGCTGGACCCGGCGGGCCCCGGGATCATGATTATCTTGAGGCGCCGCCGGGCATGAGGGCGGCGCCTTTCTCGAACGTTTGACCTCACGCAACAAACCCGCCGCGCAAGGCGTAATAGACCTCGTTGTTGCGCAACTGCTGCTGGAACTCACGAAGGCGGGTCTGCTCATCAATAATCACCAGTTCGAGGCCGGCGATTTCGGCGAAGTCTTCGAGCATTTCGGTGGTGACAGCCTGGCTGAAGCCGGTGTGATGCGCCCCGCCGGCATGGATCCAGGCCTCGGCGGAAACGGCCAGGTTTGGTTTTGGAATCCATACGGCCCGGGCAACTGGCAGTTTGGGCAGCGGTTGTTTGGGAGCCACCACCTGGACCTCGTTAACCAGCAACCGGAAGCGGTTCCCCAGGTGGATCATTGACGCATTGAGGGCCGCCCCTGCCGGGGTGTCGAAGACCAATCGCACCGGGTCGGCCTTGCCACCGATGCCCAGCGGGTGGACCTGGAGGGACGGCTTGCCTTTGGCGATGCTGGGACAAATCTCCAGCATGTGCGCGCCCAGCACCAGGTTCCCCAGGGGATCCAGGTGATAGGTGTAGTCTTCCATGAAGGAAGTCCCGCCCTTCAAACCGGAGGCCATCACCTTCAGGGCGCGTACCAGGGCGCAGGTTTTCCAGTCACCTTCGGCGCCAAACCCGTAGCCATCGGCCATCAGGCGCTGAGTCGCCACCCCGGGAAGCTGCGCCATGCCGTGCAAATCCTCGAAGGTGTTGGTGTAGCCTTTGAAGCCACCCTTGGTGAGAAACGCGCGCAGCCCCAGTTCGATCTTTACCGCTTCCCGGAGCGACTCACGCCTCGCGCCGTTCTTTTTCAGTTTGCCATCCACCGCGTAAGCGCTTTCGTATTCAGCCATGAGCGCCTCCATCTCCCGAGGCTCCGTGGCATTGATGCGCCGCACGAGGTCCCCCACGCCGTAACCGTTGACTGAATAGCCGAATTGCATCTGGGCGGCCACTTTATCGCCCTCGGTCACCGCAACCTCCCGCATGTTGTCGCCGAAGCGGCAGAAGCGCGCGCCCTGCCAGTCGGCCCACGCGGACGCCGCGCGGCACCACGCGCCGATGCGCCCCTGCACCGCCGGATCCTTCCAGTAACCCGCCACCACTTTGCGGCTCATGCGCATGCGGCTCATGATGAACCCGTGCTCGCGGTCTCCGTGCGCCGCCTGGTTCAGGTTCATGAAATCCATGTCGATGCTGCTCCACGGAATGTCGCGGTTATGCTGGGTGTGCAAATGCAGCAACGGCTTGCGCAATTGTTTCAGGCCGTTAATCCACATCTTGGATGGCGAAAACGTGTGGCACCAGGTCACCAGGCCGATGCACTTGGCGGTGTTGTTCGCCGCCAGGCAAACCGCGGTGGCTTCCTCCGGGGACTGCACCACCGGCTTAAAGACCACCCGCACCGGCAGGGAACCTGCAGCATCGAGCGCCGCGGCGACCTCCCGCGCATTGGCGGCCACCTGCCGCAGGGCGGCGGGACCGTAAAGATGCTGGGTGCCGGTGAGGAACCAAACTTCGAATTGCTTGAGATCGATCATATTATGTCCTGCGTTGAGCCGCCGCAACGGGTTGCCGGCCATTCGTCGCGGCGCTGGGTGTCGCGCCTTGACGACGTCTCACTGAGCTGGCTGATTACCATTGGCAGATTACGCGGGCGGGGCTGGGCAAGACAATACTTAACTTTGTTTCGTAATTGAAATAACCAGCCGTCCGGAACATTTTTTTCGATTAACACCCGGGCGGCGAGCGGTGGCACTATGGCCGCCATGAACGCCCTCCTTGGCAATGAATTGATGCTGAAAGTTTTGACCTGGGCCGCCCGCGTGCTGGCCGTGGTGATCTTCCTGTTTTGGGGCGCGTTTTTTGTGGAGCACACGGCGGAATGGTTTGTCGGGCCGTACCCGAGGAAGCCGCCCCCCGCTGTGTGGCTTGGGCACGGGCTGCACCTGCTGATGCTGGTGAGCCTGCTGGTGGTGCTGCGCTGGCCCGTGGCGGGGACGCTGCTCCTGGTGGCCTCGGCGCTCGCCTTTTTCGCGGGGCGCACCGGTTCCCGATTTCCGCTGTTCTTTGGGGTCACCTGCCTGCCGGCTTTGATACTGCTCTTTTGCTGGTGGAGATTGCGCCACCTGATTCCCCCGGGCGGAAGTAATTGAGGCTTGCCCGCCGCACCGAATGATTTCTGCGCTTGCCCCTGATAACCGTCGTGGCGCATGGGTCACCCATGGTTGGATTTGGCCGCTCGGGCCAGGCTCTATTTCCGCAGCGGCGACTTGAAAATCGTGGCCGCCTTGAGCCTCAGCCCGGGCAGCAGCGGCGAGGTGAATACTGCTTTTTCGTCATAAGTCGCCGCCGGGGTTTCAACATCTTTGGTGAGTTGGTAAACGTGAATCCGCTTGGCCTCCTGGTCCACCAGCCAAAGTTCTCTGACGCCGGCCCGGGCATAGACCTTGCGCTTCGAGCCTTTGTCAAAACGGGCGGTTCCGGGGGAAAGCACTTCCACCGCGAGGTCCGGCGCTCCTTCGAGCCCGCGCTCAGTAAGGATCGAGCGCCGCTGATTGGAAATGAAGAGCACATCCGGCTGATAAACATTGATCTCGCCCAGGAACACGTCCAGCGGGGCGACGAACACCTCGCCCAGTGGTTTCTTCTCCAGGAATTGCAGGAGCAGGGAATAGATCCGACCCGCAACCGCTTGGTGATAGATATTGGGGGATGGCGACATGACAAGGTCTCCTTCAATGACCTGGTAAAAGGGCGGCCCGGCCGGCATCGCCTCATAATCGTGCCGGGTGATCGGTAAAGCCTTCGCCTGCAACATGACCCCACCTTACCGCGGCCGGCCGCCCTGTCAATCTGCATCCGGCGGCAATACCGGTTAGAAGAAGGAATTGAATTTAACCACACGGAGCACAGAGAACACATAGTCCAGGATTTGCTGGCATGCGTGGCTTGCTTTGATGCCTCGCTGGCACAAACCAAGGGCGTCCGACGGCGGCAGAGAACCGGCCGTGACCGGCGACCGGGCGAAACGATGGCTAGAAAAATGGCTGACAGAACAGAGTGAAACCATCCTTCGCCGGCGTCCTATCGTTTTACCTGGATTTTCCTCAGGTCAAAGCCGGGCGGCCGTTCGTAAACGGTTTTTACCAGGTCGAGCGAATCGAAGCCGAGAAAGTAACCTTTTGACGCGGCGGACTTTCCTTGGCATTCCAGCCGCAACACATGGGCGCCCGCGCTCAATGTCTGCTGTCCCCAAGCGTGGCTCTTGCGCACCACCTTTTCCGACTGGAGGTCCACGGTGGCAAGTTCTTTGCCGTCCAGCAGCACGCGGTAGGTGCCGTAATCCCAAGAGCAGATGAACTTGCCCCAGAGATGGCCGGCCAGGGGCTGTTCAAGGCTGAACGCCATTTCCACCCAGCCGGTGTCGTCGTCGGGTTTGAACCAGAGTTGTTTGCCTTCTTTGGCCACGCCGGGGAGGTCCTGCACTTCGAGGGGGTGATCGGAGTGTTTGGCGCCGGGCACTGCCTGCCAGCCGCGCACCAGTTTGATGGTGCGCTCACTCAGCCGTTCCGGGCCGGGCGGCAGCGCCGACCACGCCTTGTGCGGTTCAGTCTGATACCACAGGGCGACGCTGGACATCAGGTCGTCACGTTCAATGAAACCGCTGCCGGAGCCATCGGGAAATTGTTGACTCCCCTTATGCTCGATTTCCACGCGCAGCGACTGCGTGAAGGGCACGGGATCGGGGATGTGAAAGCGATAGGCGGTGGAGCGATTCCCGGCCTCGTATCCCTCCCACACCGGGGTGCCATAAAAGGGGCCATCCTGCTGCCGAAACCCCCAGGCGTCACAGAAATAGTCTTCCGTGCCGGTGCCGCGCAGGCGGGGCTCCGGCTCGCCGTCGATGAAAAAGAAATCATCACCTTCGCCATACCAGCCGCCGGACATCATTTGGACACTCTGGATGGTGCCGACGTAATGGCCGCGCCCGGTGATGTCCGCGAGCAAATAGTTCCGGCCCATTACGCAGGGAAATTCCTGCCGGTACATCGCGTGGAAATAACCGACGTCTTTGGGCAGGGACTTCTGCCGCTGCCAATCCACATAAAAATAGAAGGCCGGGCATCGGCGATCGCTATCGTTTGAAACCGTGATTTTGGCGGATTTGCGGAAGGGCATGGGCCAGTAGCAATTCCTGGCCCGGCCATCGGAGGACACGCGGATCGGCAGCGAGATGAACGAGCGGTCCAAGCCATGGCCGATGCCGAAGAAATCACCGATTGGTGATTCCACGCTCGGATGATCCTCGCCATCCCAGTAAATGCGGAGGGTCATCAGCCGGGAATAGGAGGGGGCATCGTGAGCAATGGTATTCCAGAGGTGGGTGATGGTGCCCGGGCCTTCGAGGTCCGCCAGCACCAGGGTGGCGCCCGGCTCAATGCCCCGGGCGTCGGCATTGCCGTCGCGCCAATCCGGGTCGGAGGAGGAGGCGCGCATGGCGTCAAATTCCTTGAGCTTTTCCAAGCCGGCAAGCGGGTTGCCGGTGGGCAGTTGAGCCTGGGCCCCGAGGGCCCATGCGAAGGCCAACGCCAGGAACGGGAGCGATCGGTTCATTTCAGTGTTTGGGGTTGAGGTTTGGGATGGTGCGCGGAAAGTCAGTTGGCGGCGGCTTTCGGGATTCGCGCCTTGTAGCCGGCGAGTTTCGCTTCGAAATCGGGTCCACCTTCCTGGAGGAACTTCACCTCCTCACGTCTGGCAATGCGCTCAAATTCTCCCACCACCCGCGCGTAATCGGCGCCCACGAATTCCGGCCCACGAACGCATTGCACGTATAGCACCGGCAACTCGGCGCGCTCCACCCGCCGGAGGAGGCTGGCGTCCCCTTGCGCGGCCGCGCGCGCCCGGGAAAAGATTTCACCGGCGCGGGAAATGAATTGTTTGGTGAAAAACGGCGCGTCCATGGGATAACGGATGCCACCCGCCGGGGCGCTCATTTCCCGGGCGTAGTCCGAACGCATCTGGCGCAGCAGCGCCTCGTAATCCTCCATCATGGGCGCGGCTTTGCCGTAGTGGCCCCAAACGAAATCGTGCGCCAGGGCGTTTTCATCCCCCGCGGGATTCCACAAGAGTTTGGCGGTGACCCAGCATTTGAGTTGATCGCGCTCGGCGGGTCCCTGGTAACCGCCTTGCAGCATCACGCCTTCGGCGTGGTTCTTGACCCAGAACCGGATGTTTGCCGCCATCACGTCGAGGTTGGGCATGGGAGCCAGGTAATGGCTGAAGTTCACGTTGTAATCCCAGATGTAGATGCGGTTGTGGACCGCGCTCCAGGCGCTTGCCAGCTTGGCGGCCTCGCACCGCTCCGCCGGGGTGAATGGGAACGTCCACGCTCCCACTGCGTCGTTGCACAGGCGGATCACCACGTTTTGGCGGGGCCGCATGGTTTTGGGCACCTGGATGGTTTCCAGGTAGGCCAGGGTATCGATCGCCACGCCCGGGTGGCTGCCGGCGATGGCCTCGGCCACCTGGTTGACCAGCACCAGTTGGCACGCCATGTCCGAGCCTTCCGCCTCGCGCAGCGCCTTGCAGCGCTCACAATGGCAGACTTCCGTGTTGTCGTTTTTGGACACGCTGAGAATTTCTGTTTCGGGATGGTCCTTCAGTGTCTGCCTGACATAGGCGATGGCGATCCTGGCCACCTCCGGGTGCGTCGCACAGAGTTGGGCCGCGTGGCGCGTGCCGTCCGGCTTTTGCGCGAAGTAATCGGGATGATCCTTGAAGTATTTATCGGCGGGAACCAGTTGGGCGGCGGTATGAACGAACATGCCGGCGTAATCCATATGGCCGCCCTCCGCTTCCGGCACGGGTGCGCTCGGGGAGTTTGACCGGTTTCGCACCGACCATTCGCCGTTGAAAGCGGAGGCGTAAAACGGATCACGAATCTTCAACCGGGGCACGTAGCGCCGCGCCACCGGCGTGAGGATGAGGGTGTTGGTTTTGGGCAGCCGGATCGAATCGTTGGCGTAGAACCGGCAGCCGAGGTCCTCTTCGAGGAGCGCATACACGGCATTGAGCGCTCCCCGGGTTTTGCCGCCCGAAAGCACCAACCGGCCCTGGCGGAAGGCAATCCCGTAACCTTCATCGCCCAGCGCCGGGTCCGTCTGGATGGCGATGGCATGGCGTTTGGGCGGCCCGGATTGAATTTCAAGGGTTGCTCCGGTGATTTCACGCAGCCAAAGCTGGAGATCGGCGGCGGCTCTGCGTTCCTGCGGGGTGGCGGCGGCGGGTATGGCAATGGCCGACTGCGCCTTGCCGGCCTTGACAGCCTGGAGTTTGCCGGCGGGTTTGCCGGCGGGCTGCAGCGAGTTCACCCATTGAGCCCGGGCCGGCCCGCATAAAAGTCCCAATACGATCGCCATGCAGACCAAGTTCCTGGTTTTCATCATTGCTGTGGTTTTAGAGAGGATGGTGTGTGAAGGAGCAGTCGAACCCACCACCTTCGCCTCCGAAGGCCTGGGTTGAAATAAATCTTTTACTGAAATTCCCAATCGTTTAATGAAGCGGCTGTGTCGCATAGGTCGAGACGGAACGCCGAATTCATTCATATTTATACCTTTGTTCCATGGCCGCACAACAGCTAATCTTTTCGTTTGAGCCTGGCCGGCTCGATGCCCGCCGGCCCAAACGATGTTGCCGATGAATACAGACCAAGCACGAGACCAATTGCGCGCCGCCATCCCGATCCTGGAGGAGGCGGCCGCCAACCGCCTGCTCATGGCCGGGCTTTCCCCCGAGGATTACTCACGGCTGCTGAAAGCCGCGGGCGAGGTTTTCTTACCAAACCCAAGAGAGCGGCGGCGGTTCGTCAAGGTGCGGACGCGCCAGCGCCAGGCCGAGAAGGTGCAGCGCGAACAACAGGTGCTCAACCAGACCGGCATCCGGGAATTGCGCCGACGTCCCGTGTTTACGACGCCGAGCCCCCTTCCGGCTCCCGCCATCCAGCCGCGCGAAGTGGAGAACGATCCGGACTTTCGGGATGCGATCGAGCCGCAGCATTGCTACATCTGCAAACGGCATTACTCGACTCTCCATCACTTTTACGATCAGCTTTGCCCGGAGTGCGCCACGTTGAACTTCCGCAAGCGCACCGAGCTGGCCGATTTGCGCGGCCGCGTCGCCCTGCTCACCGGCGGCCGTGTCAAGATTGGCTACCAGGCCGGCATCCGGCTGCTGCGCGCCGGCGCCCATCTGATCGTGACGACCCGCTTTCCGCGCGATTCCGCGGCGCGTTACTCCCGGGAGCCGGATTTCGCCGAGTGGGGTCACCGGTTGGAAATCGTAGGGCTGGACCTGCGCCACACCCCGAGCGTCGAGGCCTTTTGCCAACACCTGATCGCCACCCGCACCCGGCTTGATTTCATCATCAACAATGCCTGCCAGACGGTGCGTCGTCCGCCCGGGTTTTATGAGCACATGATGGCCCAGGAACGGGGTTCCAGCCATTCGCTTCCGGAAGCGGCCCGGAGCCTGCTCGGCACCTACGAAGGGCTGCGCGGCTACCACCTCCTGCCGGAAGCCGGGGCGGCCGCCCTGGTCCCGCGCTGTGCCGGCGGCCTGGCGGGGTTGACCCAACCCGCGGAGCTATCCCAGGTCACCTTGCTGCCGGAGGAAATCGAGGCCCAGAAGGCGCTCTTTCCCGCGGGCCAGCTCGACCAGGACCTCCAGCAGAGCGACCTGCGGGAACACAACTCCTGGCGGATGCGGCTCGCCGAGGTGCCTTCGGTGGAATTGTTGGAAGTGCATCTGGTCAACGCGGTCGCTCCCTTCATTCTCAACTCCCGGCTCAAGCCCCTGATGCTGCGCACGCCCGAGCGCGACAAGCACATCATCAATGTCTCGGCCATGGAAGGCCAGTTCTACCGCCGCTTCAAGACCACGCGCCATCCCCATACCAACATGGCCAAGGCCGCGCTCAACATGATGACCCGCACCTCCGCGGCCGATTACCACGCCGACGGCATCCACATGAACGCCGTGGACACCGGCTGGGTGACCGACGAGGACCCCGCGCCCATCGCCGCCCGCAAACTTCGCGACCAGCAGTTCCATCCCCCGCTCGACATCGTGGACGGCGCGGCGCGAATCGTGGACCCCATCATCACCGGCTTTAACACCGGCGAACACGTCTGGGGCAAATTTCTAAAAGACTATCGCGAAACGGATTGGTAGAAGGCCGTCCTAACGGAGTTCACGCATCGTGGCCCATGCGGCTCGCATTCAATTTCTCCAACGCCGCGCGCAACCGCCTAGCCAACACCACCTCGCCTTGGTTCCCCGACCTAACGCTACGCGTCCCTCTCCCAGTGGGAGAGGGCTGGGGTGAGAGTGCGCCAAATAACTCTTCCTCTGCGCTTACCACGGTCCAGCCAAGCTCTGCGAACAACCCGATGGCGGGCTGCTCGACGAGTTGGTCTTCGGTATAGGCGTGAGGCATGGCTGGAGATTCAATACGTAGTTTAATACCTGGTTTCCAAGATGATACTTAGTTTCCGGTTTTCTCCCATTTTGCGCCTCGCCCCGTGCTGAGCGACTTGATTTTCTTTTCCTTTTGCAACCGCGCCAGAAGTTGCCGGATCAAATCCACGCCGACGCCGGGACATTCGGACTGCAAGTCCGCCACGCGCCAAGCACTTGGCCCAACTCGATCAGCACCGAGTAGGCTGCCTTCACATCACGCTCGGCGTAGTCCCGGGCAATGTCCGGTTCGTTCACGGCGCGGCCTCCTTCCATGCGGGCAAAAGTTTTCCCCGCAGCAGATGTTCCGCCGCTTCGCCGCCGCGTTCACCGGCCACGCTCAAGTCCAGCCACGTTTGCACCAGGCCGCTGCACCAGATGCCCGGCGCTGCTTCCACTCGTCCGGTAAAAACATCATCCTCACGCGGCTCAAGCAGCACGATGTTCTCGCCACGCTCCACCGGTTGCAGTTGCAGCTGCCGTTTGAAGATTTCCGCACCTTGCTCGTCCGCGTAAAAAAACTGCGTCGCCTGTCGCGCATACGGCGCGAACCAGCGCGCAGCGGAATACGACGCCAGCACAGCGTGCTCACCGTTGCCTGCCTCGGCCAGCGCCGCGCGCATTGCAGCATCTAGCGCCTCGCCATGCAGCAGCGTGTAGGCGGTTTCGCGTGAACGCGGACGCGCCTCGTAGGAATTTTGCCAGGCCCGTGCCAGTTCCTCCGGCTTGCTCAGGCGCATCCCCGCTTCACCCACCACCGCCCACTCGCGATCCAGCAACAGCTTCCGCACATTGCTCACCTGGCCGAGACTCACGCCCGTCGCCGCTTCCAGTTCCGTGACCTTCCACGCCCGCAACGGCGGCGTCAGCAACACCCGCAATACCCGGCCCGCCTTCGCGCTGAACAGCGACCGCAAATGCCGTTTCACCCGGAATGGATTATCCGCCCCGTGCGTCTCGATGAACACCTGGTCAAATGACAGCCGCGCGTTGCCCGCCAGATCCGCGTAACCCATGCCCGCCTCCACGCAGAGCCGCGCCGACTCCTCGGAAAGAAACGGCGCGACCAGCACGCCGTAGCAATTCTTGCCCTTCGCCTGATCCAGAAAACGCTGGAGTTGCAGCAGGCCGCTCCGCACCTCGCGCGGCTGGCCATGGCGCTTGCCCTCCACCACCCACACCCAGGAACGAGCTCCCGCCTTCACCTCCATCAGCCAGTCGGACTGGCTGCCAAAAACCTTCGCCTCGCGCTGAAACGACTTCACCTTCAGGAACGGAACGCGGGCGCACAACTCCCGCAGCAAAGGCTCAATCTTTGCTTCAAACTCGCTGTGTTTCAGTTTTGCAAACTGTTTCAGCACGCGTTGAAAATGCCGTATCTAGTGAAACTGCGCAAACTTTATTTTCAGGCATGGCACCTGTTTCAACGTGCGTTGAAACGGGCTATTCCAGTGAAATCATCCCGTCCCGGCCAGTTCCAACTGCCCCGACAGCAGACGCGGCAGCAGGAGGTCGCGCGTCCGGCGGAGATTGCGAATCGCACCGCCGCCGATGTCGCGTGCCCTGATGTATGGATGAGCGGTCTCCGTAGTGGTAAAGTCTTTTCCTGCCGGAAGTCTCTTCCCCCCGCGGATGGTTGCGACTTCACCCAGTTTGACTCTCTCGTAACACGTCATGCGAGCAGCTCCGCCGCGTTGCCGGCGATGGTTTGTTCGAGGTTGCGCGCCTGGGTGTAGTTCGTGCGGGGTGTCGCCCTTTCAGGGCTGGAAATATTGTTGGCCGGTGTTCCTGGGGCGTTGCCCCAGGCTGACGAGTTGCACCCCGTTGGGGTGAAATTGACCTGCGGCGTGGTGGGTTGCGGGGTGGCGGTTTGCGGGGTGGAGGGGTGTTGCGCCGTTGGCACGCCCTCTCAGGCGCGCTAAAAACATCGTTGGCGTAGCGGTCGTCTGCCGCGCCAAAGGCGCATCGACTCTCCAGCCCAGGGCAACGCCCTGGGAACCCGGTCCAAACAAATCAACCCCGCCCTGAAGGGGCGGAACTCGGCGAACAACGCGGTTCTTTTCGCCCGACGTGATTTGCGTTGGTGTCTGCATCGTCGTTGGTTCAATCCCACACATATCGTTCGTCATACGCGACCTTGTATTTCTCCAAAAATTTGCGGAATTCGTCCTGAAACGTGACCGTGCGATGGTGTTCTTCTTGTTTCTGGATGTAATGAATCACGGTGTCGGCCTGCGATTCGCCGATGGAAAACGCGCCGTATCCGGCCTGCCATGAAAACCCGGGCACGCCGCCCTCCGTCTTCATCCATATCGATGAACTCTTTTTCACCTCCTCAACCAACTCGGCCTGCGAAATGGTCCGGCCCAACAGGAACAGAATGTGGACATGATCCGCCACGCCGCCGGTTTGAAGGGACGGTGATTTGAGGTTGTCCAGAATGCCAACGAGGTAGGCGTACAGGCGCGGACGAATCTCCAGGCCGATCAACGGTTCGCGGTGCTTGGTGCTGAAAATCAGGTGAACCAGAACTTTGGAAAGGGATTGGGGCATGTCGGGTGACGCCCTTTCAGGGCTGATGAAGGTTGCGGTGGGCGAGTTCCCAGGGCGTTGCCCTGGGCTGATGGGTTCGAGCCCTTCGGGCTGGCCAGCGGGCGGCAACGGCGCTCATGTTTTCAGAATCTCCGCCACATTTTTCGCAATCGTGGTTTCCAGGCCCCGCGCCGCGGCGTTCAGCGTTTCGAGTTGTTCCTTGAAATACTCGTCGCTTACGACCTCGCCCGCTGCCACGCCCACGTAGCGTCCAGGGTTGAGCGACCAGCCTTGCGCTTCTATTTCCTTGAGCGTGGCGGCTTTGGGCAGCGTCACCGTATAAAACATATTCGGGCCGACGGCGACCATCGTCGCTTTCCCGCGCGGAGCAAACAAACATGCCGCCCGAACCGCACGCGGGATCGAGAATGCGCCCGTGATACGCGCCGGGTTCGTCCACCCTTGAACCACGTCTCGACGATGCACCGGCTTTTTCCAAGACCGCACGTTGCTTGCTGAAGCGGACTTCGGCGAAGCGGATCAAGAGGATACCGAGAATTGGCTGAGAATATTGCGTCGCACTGAGGCCACTATTGGCCCGGAATTGGTCGGCGGCATCCCAAAGGCGCTTTTCCAGAGTGTCGGTGGCGGAGTCTTTTCCTGATGGTGCAATCCAGTGCATGCGAAGACTGGTACGCGAGGAGAGGGTCGAACTCTCAACCTTCGGCTCCGGAGGCCGACGCTCTATCCAATTGAGCTACTCGCGCAGTCGAGCAACACTATTGCAATCCCGGGTTCCCGGCAACAGGTTTGTTGCTGTTTTGCGGGCGAGGATCGGATTCGACCATCGCCATGGCCGGCCCGGGGCTCGCCCTCGAAAGTTGATGGAGGCCGGATTTCTGTGCGGAATCCATCCGTGCGGGTGTCACAAACGCTCTTCGTCGCCGTCCGGTGAGCAGCCCAGCCCGACAGGTGGCCAGCCCTGACCCACTGTCGGTGCCGTTTTACACCTGCGAATAATCAGCCGCAATCAGTGGCAGGTTCGTGATGCCGCACAGGATGGCTTTATCGCTGTATTCGGGCATGCCGCTCAGGCGCTTCCAATCCGGATGCGCCCCGAATTTCTTCCAGGCGGCTTTCTGCTCGTCCATGTTTTTGAAGGCCAGCATGTAAGTCAGGTTTGGGAGCTTGGAGCCGATCATGGTTTGCCCGAAGAACACCGGGTTCAGACCGACCTCGCGGAAGATCTTGATTTCCCCGGCCTCGTTGAACATCTCAATCTTCTTCAGCCCGGTTATCACGCTGGGGCTCTCGTAAATGCGCAATTGGAACACGCGCCCGGGAGAACGCACGGGCGTCTCGATCTTCGGCATGCCTTCGAACGCGATCATCAAAGAGCTTTCCATGCGCTTGAAGGCGGGAGCGCTGGCGGGGGCGTCCAGGAAGTCGGACGCGTTCGCCAGGAACTCCGAATCTTCGGCCAGCCCGCCCATGAGCCCGGCCACGGCCTGCAGGGAAGGGTAGCGCAGCAGCACATAAAGCGGGCTGATCCCCTCGCTGGGATAAAAAACCCCCACCGGCTTCATCCCCAGGCGGTTCAGCGCCGGAATGGCGGCCTCCTTGAAGAAGCGGTCGAGCAGTTTCTTCTGAGCCTCAGTCTCGATGATGAACTGGCGCAGCTCATAAACATCGCGGCCCGCACTGGATTCGGCGGCTTGAGTGGGAGAGGTTATGGCTGCCACACCGGCAGCCCCGGAAAGCGTGATGAATTGTCTTCGGTTCATGTTCTGTTGGCCACTACCATACCAGATCACACAAGCCGTGTCACTCGCAAGCCGATCTTTCTCGGCAGGGCGCTCTGGCCGTGTGCCGATCACCAGCGCGCCCGCGGCCACGACGCTCATTCGGCCCAATAATCGGGCTTTCCCGCGGCGGCACTGCGTCCGCAGGGTGACATTTTCAAAGAGTCGGGACGCCATCCTGGCGGGCATGGACAAAAGCCTCGAAGGAAGGCATGCTGACCCTCGAGCCCTCCCGGGAGAACTTCCGGGAACCCAATTATAACGTCCACCGAAATGGCAAGCAAATGAACTCAAGCAGTCACCGTCACTGGTTTTTCACCATCCTGGTATTGGCAGCAGCGGTCACGGTGTCAACCGCCGCCGAGCCGGTGAAAAAGAAAAAGGAACTGAAGTTTCCCGAGGACGTCCGGGTTGAGCGCAATGTGGCTTACCTGCCTGATGGCCGGGCGGAGAAGGCGGATCTCTACTTTCCTTTAACGATGCCCGAGGGAAAACGATTCCCGGCCATGGTGGTTATTCATGGCGGCGGCTGGTCCGGAGGCCAGCGCGATGCGGCGCGGGAATTGAATATCGGCGGAACGCTGGCGCGCAACGGCTACATCGTCATGAGCATCGATTACCTGCTCGCCACCAAGACGCAACCGGTCTGGCCCACGAACCTCTGGGATTGCAAACTGGCGGTGCGCTGGCTGCGGGTGAACGCCGCCAAATTGGGGGTGGATGCCGCCAACATCGGGGTCATGGGCGGTTCGGCGGGTGGGCATCTCGCAGCGATGGTCGCGCTCACCCGGCCCGAGGACGGACTCGATCCCGCCACGCCCTGGGGCGACGTCTCCTGCGCGGTGCGCTGCGGCATCGACATGTATGGCATCGCCGATCTCGGGACGTACCATGATGTCGCCATGCTGGGCAAAACCTTTGCCGAGGCCCCGGAGCTGTATCGGCGCGCTTCTCCCCTGGCCTATGTCCGGCCGGGTTCGGCACCGATCCTGATTCTTCACGGAACAGCGGACAAGACCGTAAAGGTCGCCCAATCAGAGTTGCTCGCGGCGGCCCTGAAGAAGGCTGGCGTGGACCATGAGCTGGTCATCATCCCGGACGCGCCACATACGTTTCACCTGCAGCCCAGCCAGCGCGATCTGCGTCCGGTGGTCCTTGGTTTCCTGGACCGCCACCTGAGAAACGCCAAGCCAGATCAAGGCGCCAGGCGGTAGCACCGGGCCGTGGAATTGGCCGCGCCTTTGTCTTTGCGGAGTTCCGGGGTAATTGGTAAAAAGGAGTCATGCTCACTTCCAAGTCCAGGCTGCAGCCCGGGGCGACCTTCCGGGCGCCAGAGATCATTTTCGCCGCCGTGTGCCTGGTTGCCTTGATGGCGGCCGCGCCGGCCGCCCGCGGCAACGATGGTGGGCCGGCCCCCGTGCCTGACCGCCTGGCCTGGTGGGCGGAGGCGCGTTTCGGTTTGTTCGTTCATTGGGGTCCGGTAAGCCTGAAAGGAACGGAAATCGGCTGGTCCAGGGGCGGTGAACGGCGTGGCTACGGCTCCCGGGGGAACCAGGTTCCGGTCGAGGTTTACGATCAGCTTTACCTCGAATTCAATCCCACCAACTTCAATGCCCGTGAGTGGGTTGGCCTGGCCAAAGCCGCCGGCATGAAATACCTGGTGTTTACCAGCCGGCACCATGATGGCTTCAGCATGTTTGACACCAAGGCCAGCGATTACCGGATCACCAGCAGCCGCAGCCCCTTCCACCGTGATGTGGTGCGCGAGCTGGCCGACGCCTCCCACGAGGCGGGACTGCGTTTCGGGTTGTATTATTCCCAGCCGAACTGGCATCACCCCGATGCGTTTACGCCCGATCGACACTCCCAATACCTGGATTATCTCAAGACGCAGGTCCGCGAGTTGCTAACCAATTACGGCCAGCTCGATGTGCTGTGGTATGACGGGCTGGGCAAGAGCGCCAAAGATTATGACGCGCCGGCGTTGAATGCGCTGGCCCGCCAGTTGCAGCCGGGCATCATTATCAACAATCGCAACGGGCTGGCCGAGGATTTCGACACCCCGGAGCAGCGGGTCGGCAAATACCAGGACACCCGGCCGTGGGAGTCGTGCATTACGATGGGGCGCCAATGGGCTTGGAAGCCCGAGGATGAACTGAAGTCGGCCAGGGAATGCCTGCAAACCCTCGTGCTGTGCGCCGGTGGCGATGGCAACCTGTTGTTCAACGTGGGTCCCATGCCTGATGGGCGCATCGAACCGCGCCAGGTTGAGCGGTTGAAGGAAATGGGCGCGTGGCTGAAACGGAACGGCGAAAGCATTTACGGCACTCGCGGCGGTCCCTGGAAGCCCAGCAAGGCGCTGGCGAGCACCCGCCGGGAGCGGTCGGTCTTCCTTCACATCCTGCGGTGGGATGGTGACCACGTCACCCTGCCCGCCCTGCCGCGCGAGGTGCTGAAGGCTTCCGTGGCAGGCGGCGGGGCGGCAGGCTTTCGTCAGGCCGATGGGAAACTCACCGTCCAGGTTCCGGTTGCCGGGCGGGATCCGCTGATCACCGTTGTGCGGCTGGACCTGGAAACCTCGGCCATGGATCTGCCCCCCATTTCCCAAACGCCAGAAATCCTGGCCAAGGCGTCCAATGTCTATCAGAACCAAACGCACGAATACGGTCCCGACCAGGCCTTTGACAACGACCCGGCCACCCGTTGGGCGACCGACACCGGCACGAGCAACGCTTGGATTTCAGCCACCTTTCCCCGGCCGCTGACCATTAAGCGGGTAAGGATCGAGGAAGCGCGGGCGTACACCGGGCGGGTGCGGAAGTTCGCGCTCCAATCCCTCCAGGGTGAAACCTGGAAAACCATTTTCGAAGATGAGAAGATCGGGCGCTGGTTCCAGCGGGAGTTTCCCCCGGTTGCCGCGCGGGAGGTCCGCTTGTTGATCCTTGAGGCTGCCGACGGCCCAACCATTGCCGACATCGAGTTTTTCGAGCAATGAAGGCCGCAGGCCGGCGATCCTTCAAGGCGGGCCTGGTGACCCCATTTCGGGGCCCCTCCGGAAACGGGAGCGGTTTTTCTTCGCGCCTTCGTTGTTAATGCAGCGGTTCCGGCTTCTGTGAGTTTCGAGTCATTCGTGGTTAAGCCGGCCGCTTTCCGTAGCGAGTGGGATACCTGGGTCTGCGCGGCGTGCGGCAGAGTGAGATCATTTTCCGAGTGGAATCAGTCCGGTGGTTGGGGTAGTAGGATATGAGCAGGCGCGAGTGCCCACCGGGCTGGCGCGCTGGTGCAAACGGATTTTAACGTATGAATGTGATGCTTGACTTATGTGTTGTCCCGATCGGCGTGGGCGTTTCTTTGTCTCCCTATGTCGCCGCCTGCGAGCAGGTGTTGGCGGAGGCCGGCGTTAAGCATGTCTTGCATGCCTACGGAACGAATATTGAGGGTGAATGGGATGTCGTATTCGCCGCGGTGAAACGTTGTCATGAGGTGGTCCACCAGATGGGCGCGCCGCGAGTCTCCACCATCATCAAATTAGGGACGCGGACCGATCGCGAGCAGACTTTGGACGATAAAGTCCGGAGTGTGGAAGCCAGGCTGGTTGGGGCGGCTCCCGGCCGATAGCCATTGGAGCCGCGGGAATTTCGGTTTTCCCTTTCGGCTGGTGATCAGTGGGATGCACGCTGCTTTCGTCTTTGTTCAGGAAATAGTTACGGCGAATCCGGAGCCGGAGAGATTTTGCTTAAGTCCGCCGGAGTTCGGCCGATGATATCAGTGACGGACTCGAACTCTTTAGGGGTTAAGGCTTGTCAGTGAGCAGCCACCCCGAGTCGTTTCTTGCCAACGGCAAGAGTGCTATTGCCTCCCGGCGAAGCAGCTTCGGCAGCAGCCTGCTCCAGTGCGTCGATGAACAGGGTCTCACCTTGACGGTTTCTTTGGGTCGGCCGGGTCGGCGAGCCAGCCGCACCTTTCTTATTCTCCGCGAGGAACCAGAGGCAGACGGGAATCTGGCGTTGCCCTTGGGCAGGGTGGCCGTTTCGGCGGCACTGTAGGACCGAGCAGTCAGCATCAGGAGCGTCAGCGCCAGATAGCGTGTGAACAGGCTCTTCATGAGTTGCTCGGGTTATGGGTTAGAGGCGGAGACGAAATCCGATGCGGTTAAGTGCGGCAGTCAAGGCAACCACGAACACCGCGCAGCCGAGGGAACGCCCAATGGCGTTTGCCAGGTGAGGTTGGGAAAGGCGGCCGTACCACTCAATCAGGCCAGAAACCACTAACACTGAGGGCAGCACGCAGGAGAGGAGGTACGCGAGGAGCACGTTTTCACCCGCCATCGCAAATGGCCGGGATAGGGCGCGGACCGACAGCAGGTCCGAGACGCAGTAAAACGCAAGCCAGAGAGCGGCGGTGATGGCGCAGGCCCATAGACACCAGGAAGGCGTGGCGCTGTTCTTATTGATGCCATACAGGCCGTGCAACAACAGCGCGGCGGCTGAACAACCCGTGATGAAAAGCACGGTAAAGCGCAAGCGAGCGCGCGCGGTTTGAGTGTCGGGCGTGCGAAGAATGCCAGCCAGGATGATTCCGGCGACGGTAATGGAAGGCAAGGATCCCAGCGTGTCGCCAATGCCTACCCAGTTCGCCAAAAAGAAGCCTTCAAAGGCTCCGGTTCGGGAGGCGGGAAACAGGCAGAGTAGCAGCCCCATGCAAGCCAGCAGGGCGGTGCGATTTTGGCGAAACGCCAGGAATACCGCGCCACCCACCGCATAGGACCAGCCAATAAGTCCCAGGATTCCATACCAACTCGTGGACAGAGAGAACGGCGCAATCCGGAGGATGCGCCCATCGTCCTTGCCACGGTAGCAGAGGGCCAGGGCCAGTAATCCCAGGAAACCAATGAGCTTCAAGCCGGCTCCAAGCATCGCCAGAGGTGAGGCGCCCTTCCGGGACGGTGCCTCACGGCGCGCAAAAGAAAACTCGCTGAAGGCGAGGAGTGCCGCTGAATACATGAGGATCGCCCACCATGTTCCAGACCAGCCCATGGCTTCCGCGGAGGGCCGGCCGTGAACCATCATGATGCCGATGGCGAGCAGTGACAGCGAACGCGTTGCCACGTGCAGCCCGACTTTCCAAACGGACTCACCACGATCCAACCGCGAGCCCAGCGCGAAGGGAATCGACATGCCTACGATGAATAGGAATGCGGGGAAGACCAGATCGACGAAGGTCATGCCGCTCTTGCCCGCATAATGACGCATCCAATCGGGAACAATGTCACGCGATGCGCCGGCCAGGTCGTTCACGAAAATCATGCTCAACACGATCAACCCCCGAAGCGAATCGATGGAGGTGATGCGCGGCGAGCGGGTTGACGGCGCCGCCGCTGGCGACGGCCCCTTGCCCGGTTCACTTGCAATGGTCGAAGTTGTCATTATTGGCTCAGTCATGTACCTGCCGCCGGCCAAGTCCAGAACTGGCGGTCGAACGGAACAGGGCTCAACCCAAAGGTTATTTCGGTTTTCATCTCTTGCTGGGTTCATATCCCAGGTTCCGGGGCGGGGTTGGCCGTCTTCTGGTCCACTCGCCCGCGCTCCCGCACCCAGCGATGCAAAGTTGCGTTTGCACTCTTGGACCTGCCCAAGCCTACTCGGGAAGCCACCTCCTTCAAGCTCGATGTTGCCTCGCGCCGCCATGGCGAGCTTCGCCAGGTGGACAAGTGGAGAACCCTTTCCGCCAGATTTTCGACGGGATTAACAGGAGGCTGCTAACTCCTGTCATCCTGTCCCGCATTCATGGGGGATCGACCCGGAATTTGGTTAGGTTTTCATCGCTTGAGGCTTCATATCCCATGCTCCGGAGCGAAGTTGGGCGGCTTCTGGTCAGCTCGGTCCTTGGCTTGGCCTGAGCCAAAACCACGCGCGGCTGAGCTTGCGAGGTCGGCGCAAAAGACCAGCCAGACCGAACTATGGTTGGAACCCCTTTGCATTTCTCGTTGGAGTGAACCAGGAACCGAACTAACGTGGAACCATGTTTGATGAGTGTGTCATCCGAGGGCGGCGATTTGTTCCAGCGCGTTTTTGTGCGCCGCTCGTCGGCTACACGCACAGCGCCTTCCGGCGGTTGCTGGCGGAACTGGGAGGCTGTGGCGCTGTGTGGACCGAGATGCTGGCCGCCCGCCAGATCCTGAGCGAGAACTTCGGAAAATCGCCCTGGCTCCGGCGGCATCCACAGGGAAGCTGTCTGTTTTATCAGCTTATGGTGAACTCGGAGGATCCGATCGAACGGGTTCTGGGGCGTTTGGAGGAGATGGGGGCGGATGCCTTGGATTTGAACCTGGCCTGCAACTCCAGAACGGCTCGCTTCTGCCTGGCGGGCAGCGCCTTGTTCGCGGATCTGGACGCACTGGGCGTGGTCCTTCACAAGGTCCGCAAACACTGGCCGCATGTGCTCACGGCAAAAATCCGCCTCGGCCATGACTGCCCGGACTGGCAGCCTCGCCTGGTGGAGCGCATGAGGCTCCTGGAAGAGGCGGGAGTGGATGCGGTCATTCTGCATGCCCGCTTTGTTAAAGAGAAATTCGGTCGCCGAGCCCGCCACGAGCTCTTTCCCTGGGCAGCCTCGTTGACCCGATTGCCGCTCATCGCCAATGGCGACTTGACTGATCCGGACACGATCCGGCAGAAGGCCAAAGATTTTCAACCGGTGAGCGCCATAATGCTGGGCCGCATCGCGGTGGCGCGCCCCTGGATCTTTGCCACCTGGGATCAACCCGCGGATGTGGACGTGGCCGATATCTGGGACAGGATGTATCGCTACATAACAGAGGACTTCCCGCCGGGCCTGGCGTTGCGCCGATTGCAGATGTTTACTAAGTATTTCGCATCCAATTTTAAGTTTGGCCACCAATTCAAGGTGGACCTCGCACGAGCTGCCTCACTGGAGGACATGCGAGAGCGCGCCCATGCCTTTTTCTCGCGCGCCCCAGCCACCATGGCCAAACCAAGCGTCGTTGGCTTATGATCGGGTTTCTGAGGGTGCGGGACTACGCAGCTCCCCCCGGAGTTGCACCCCGATTCATGAAACCTGTCTCGGTGCCCGCTTCAGAAAAAGCCCGCGTGACCTTCAGGCTTGATTTCGCTCATTATGTATAAAGCGATGCAGCCATCGCTTATTCCCTTAAGTCCGCCGATTACTGGTCGATATACCCAAGACCGACTCTGGGCGTCTGCGCATTTTGCTGACGTTGGATCGGCAGGAATTAATCAATATAGCAAGGCGAGAAGACATGAGGCTGAACATAACGCAAAAACTGGGGCTGGTATTGGGTGGAGTAGGGTTGTTGATGACCGGCTGTTTGGCGGCATACCTGGTTCATTCCAGCATCGACCAGGCCGAGACGCGCGCCCGGACAAAAGGAATGGAACTGATCGAGCGGTCAGCCGAAATGTTCATGGTGTCCACCCGCAAGTTCCACGATATCTACACCAACGCACCAACCGATCTTTACAAAAAGGGCGCCCTGGCGGACTGGAGCCGAACTGTGGCGGCCGTCGATACCGCGGTGATTAACGATTTTGGCACGAACAAGCCACGGGTGCGTTTGATCGGCGACCTGGCTATCACGGGGGTCAAGCCGCTCGGAACCGATGCCATCAAGATCAGTACTCCGTTCGAGGAGCGGGCGCTGAAAGACATCATGGCCGGCAAGGAAGTTGTCGAGGAACTGGCGGATGGCTATTACCGCGTGGCAGTGCCTTTGCTGAATAACATGCATCCCGGGTGCGCGGAGTGCCACGAAATAAGCACCAGCGGGCGCATTGTGATGGGGTCGGTCAACGCTTACGTGCCGCTCCGCGCGGATTACGCGGAGGCGCGCAAACAGGCAGTCACCATCGGCGCGGCGGTCTGTCTGGCCATCGTCGCCCTGGTGGCTTTGATCGGCCTGTTGATCAATCGTTTCATGGTCAAGCCCGTCAAGGTGGTCGCCCAGAATCTATCGGATGCCGCGGACCAGGCGACGGCTTCGGCCGGCCAGGTTTCGTCGGCCAGCCAATCGCTCGCGGACGGCGCGAACGAACAGGCGGCGTCACTGGAGGAAACCAGCGCTTCCCTGGAGGAAATGTCGAGCATGACCCGGCGCAACGCCGAGAGTGCCCGGAATGCCGACGTTCTGGCCCAGGCCACCCGATCCGCGGCCGACCAGGGCACCGCCAAAATGCGGGCCATGTCGCAGGCGATGGAGGAAATCAAGACCAGCAGCGATGACATCGCCAAGATCATCAAGACCATCGACGAGATCGCGTTCCAAACCAACATCCTGGCCCTCAATGCGGCGGTCGAAGCTGCGCGTGCGGGTGAAGCGGGCATGGGGTTTGCCGTGGTGGCGGAGGAGGTGCGGAACCTGGCTCAACGCAGCGCCCAGGCGGCCAAAGAAACCGCGGGCAAGATTGAAGGGGCCATCGCCAAGACGGCCCAGGGCGTCGAGATTAGTGGCCAAGTGCTGTCCAGCTTGCAGGAAATTGTCGACAAAGTGCGCAAGTTGGGCGAACTGGTCGCCGAGGTGGCTGGCGCTTCCGCCGAGCAGAACCAAGGCATCGAGCAGGTCAACAAGGCCGTCAGCCAAATGGACCAAGTCACCCAGGGCAATGCGGCCAATGCCGAGGAAAGCGCCGGTGCGGCAACCGAACTTAACTCCCAGGCTCAAAGCCTCCGGGAGGCAGTGACTCAATTGCTGCAGTTGGTGGAAGGGAGTGCGGCAGGCAATCCGACCGCGAAACAAGCTGAACCAGCCTTTAAGCCTGTCCACAGAGCCGAGCCCAGGACCGCCTCAGCCAATCTTTCGCGCAGCAACGGCAAGGCGACCGTGGCGGCGCGGCGACAAACCGTCTTTGCGGGCAATGGCAAAACCGCTCATCCGAGGAACGGTGCCCTCCCTGCAGCCGGGGACTTTAGAGATTCATAAACCTGTCGCGAAAGCGATCAAGCGCAAGTGTGGACGGCTGGACCTTCACGGGTCCAGCCGTCAGCTTTTTGCCGCAAGCGTGGTGAGGATGCGCAGCTTGGCCTTACGAAACCAATCCCGCGGGTCCGGCTCATTGGCGGCTTGGGGGTTGAACAGAAGTTTTGGGCGGCAGGCGAAGGGCCGTTGCGCGGCCACCCGGCCACCTCTTAATTCGAGATCGTTTTTTCCGGATCACCGCAGCGCAGCGACAGAATGTCAGGCGCATTGTCTCGCGGCATTCGTGTTCGGTTTTGCGGTTTAGGCTCGGTTCATGTACAAGAGACGTATGACGGCAACCACCGAACAGTCAACGATCAGCGCCATGCACGCCCGGAATGCCCGGCGGCAACGCAGCGATGTCGCAAAACCCAACCCATCGGCCAGCCGGCTTGCGCTGCTGATGGCCTTGCTGGCCTTTCCAGCCGCACTGGCTGCCGCCGAGCGGTCCCCACTCACCACCTTTTTTGTATCGCCCAACCGAATCGTCTGGCAGAGCGACAAGGGCGTGACCCATGCCGAAGCCTTGCTGGCCGCCAAACCCGGCCAGGCCGTGCTCTCGGAACCCACGCCACCAACTCAGCTCACCGGCACGACGCAAGGCACCGCCGGGGTGCTCCTGGATTTTGGAACCGAACTCCACGGGTATGTCGAACTCATCACCCCGATGATGCCGGCGAACGCCGGAAAGCTGCGCCGCGTGCGCATACGCCTGGGCGAGTCCGTCTCCGAAGCCATGTCCGATCTGGGTGGCAAACAAAATGCCGGCAACGACCATGCCATTCGCGACCAGGTGGTCACCCTGCCCTGGCTGGGTAAAAAAATGGTTGGCCCAAGCGGCTTCCGCTTCGCGCGTATCGATGCCGTGGAAGCAGGGGTGCCGGTGCAATTAAGCCAGGTGCGCGCGGTGCTCCAGATCCGCGACCTTCCCCAGCTTGGCTCTTTCCGCTGCAACGATGAACGGCTGAACCGTATCTGGCAGGTGGGCGCTTACACGGTCCATCTCAACATGCAGGAATACCTTTGGGATGGCATTAAACGCGACCGGCTCGTGTGGATTGGGGACATGCATCCCGAGGTCAGTACGATCAACGCCGTGTTCGGTTTCAACGACGTGGTAACCCGCTCGCTCGACCTCACGCGCGATGTAACCCCGGTGAGCCAGTGGATGAACGGCATCTCCAGCTATTCCATGTGGTGGGTGCTCATCCACGAGGAAATGTGGCGGCATCACGGCGACCGCAAATACCTGGAAGCCCAGCGCGCCTACCTGAAACCGCTGCTGACGAAACTCGCCGGCCTGATCGGTCCCGATGGCAAGGAACGGATTGATGGCATGCGGTTCCTCGATTGGCCGAGCTCGCCGAATCAGCAAGGGGTTACCGCCGGCTTGCAGGGGTTGCTGGTAATGACGCTGGAAAGCGGTGCCCGCCTGATGACCACGCTGGATGACCAGGAGACGGCGAAACTATGCACCGACGCCGCCAACCGAGGACGGAAGGTGGTTCCGGATGTCAACGGCTCCAAGTCCGGCGCCGCCCTGTTGTCCATGGCCGGCATGATGGATCCGAAGAAGACTGCGGAAGAAGTACTGAAGGTCGGCGGGCCGAAGGGGCTCTCCACGTTTTACGGCTTCTATGTCCTGCAAGCCCTGGCAAAGTCGGGTGACACGGATACCGCGCTGGATTTCATCCGCACCTACTGGGGTGCCATGCTCGATCATGGGGCGACCACATTCTGGGAGGATTTTAACCTGGAATGGACCAACAACGCGGCGCGGATCGATGAACTGGTTCCGGCCGGGAAGAAGGATCTGCACGGCGATTACGGGGCCTATTGCTATCTCGGTTTCCGGCACAGCCTTTGCCATGGCTGGGCGAGCGGTCCCACGGCCTGGTT
>JBBQYD010000014.1:0-24632 GCA_038209025.1 Verrucomicrobiota bacterium
GGAAACGTTCTGGCGGAACGAACGTTGGGAGATGCTTTTCCCCCATGCCAAGCTTACCGCCGTAGCCAACAATTAACCGTCCCGTTAACTCCGCCGCATTGGTTATTACTACCCACCCACGGAAACCGTGAGTTGCGCCCACAGCCAAGTTTCCATGGCGGGGCGCAAAAAGAAGTTGAAAAAGCGCCGGTTTTGGCACAAGGTCGCCTATTTCCGCCATCGAGTTAGGCCGGAAAACGGATCGGATTTTATGAATCAAAAGCTTCTCCTTATCGCGTTTACATTGGTCACCAGCCTGATCCAGGCGACCCCTTTTTGCGCCAATGAAAAGGCCACCCGCGAGTATTTCCACAAGCTGTGCGATTACATAGTGCGGGAGAAGAGCAACGTGCCAGTCGTCTTTGTGGGCGGCTATTACATGCGAGATCTGGTGGCTGGGTATAAGATTTTTGGCGACCGGCGTTATCTCGACACGGCGATCGCTTACGGCGATTGGCTGCTCGAAAAGCAGTCGGCCCGGGGTTACTGGGTCACGGGCTATAACCGGAACGCCTACCTTGCCGACACCGGCAGCGCGCTGGGCCTCTTTGTGGTTTTATACGATCATGTAGATAAACGGCGCCAGAGGAGCTACTTCGAAGCCATCCAGCGCTACGTGGATGCCATCCAAAAAGACGGGCTGATCCGGCCGTCAGGCGCGCTCGATGTGGGCCTGCTCGGCGACCAGGAAACCGGCGAACCGGGACGCCCTTACCACCAGGATTACACCACGTCTTCGTCACTTACAGGCGGTGAAATCTTCACCTGGATGTATCACATGACCCGAAAGGAAAAGTATCGCCAGATCGCTTACAATACACAGAAATGGATCCTCTCCACCATGCGCGAGGACGGTGTGATCCCTTACAACCACCCGGGCGGCAAGTCGGATCTGCAGAAAACGGGCGATGCCAAAAATGATTTCATGCTCTGGACCAACTCACTTTACCTCAACTCGGCTTACGTGGGGGAAGGCTTGCTTTCTTTCGACACCTATTGCCGCAAAGGCGAATGGAGGAAGGAAATCCGGCGGAAAATCAAACCGCACATTGATTACGTGCTCAAGACTCAAAACCCCGATGGCACATGGTCTGTGCCGGGCCCCTGGGATCAGAAGCGCAGCCCGGGCATCATCAATTTTCTCATCTGGTATTACCGCCACGTTGAGAAAGACCCCCGGATTCCAGCCGCCACTGAGAAATTCGAAGCATTCCTGCTGGTGCCGGAAAACGCGAAGCGATTCGGCCTGCTCAACGAGGGGGCCATTCCCGAATCGAAGAATCAGATCGCCCATGACTGTGTCACCGGGTTAACCGGCCGCGCCCTGGCTGACATGCTCAAGCCCGGAGTGGATGTGCAGTGGTAGGCCGGGTCACCCGCGCCGGCCAGCTCCGGAGCGTGGATCGGTGGACCGGTCGCGAGCCGGGAAGACGTATTGCCAGCGCCATTTGCGGGCGGCGCTGGGGTCCTTGCGGTCTGACGCCCCAGGCAGATACATCGTGTTGCTTCGGCAGAGGTGCGCAGGCTGAAAATGCCGGTTTGCCGGCGGGGTGGGAAGCTGCGGGAGATAATGGTTAGCGGCGCAAGCGTTGGCTTGAGTCTCTTCAGCCTGTATCGCTCGCCGGGACCGCTGCTTTGTAATTCCACGGGAACCACCGGGCCGGATTCAGCCGTGCCTCCCGAGCGTGCCGCTGAAGCTCGTTGAGATAGACAGCGCGGCGTCTTCGACAATGGATTCGGTGAACGGCATGGGGTTAGTGCATGTCGGGATTCATCTTTTCCCACCAAAACGCCTTAGAATCGCGACATCATGTCGCGATCATGGCTTCAGGTATTCGGTGGCAGGCCCGCGTCCGACACGCTTCAGCAAGCCGAGTTTTACAAAATGCGTCAGGTGACGCTGGGCGGTACGGGCGGTCACCTCCATGTTTCGGGCATACTCGCTTTGGGTCGTGCCGGTTCGGCTGGATAAAAATGTCCAGCCCGTCTGCTCTTCGGCGGTCAATTGGACGAGAATGGACTTAGCCAAGGTTTTGGTGGCACTCTCGGCGGTGCGGTAGAGCGTCAGCACCAGATAGGGTTCCTCCCAACTATACTTCGGCAGCGGCAGCCCAAGCTCGGAAGCGCGGGCTTTCATTGACTTTAACCCCAAGCCGCGTTCCTCGGCCATTTCCATCTTGGAAAAGACGACATGGAGCATGGGGTTGCGACTGACCATTGGCGCATCAAAGGATTGCAATTGCTCAACGGTGATCGGTTTTATGGGCCCACCGGGACTTTTGATAACGATCAAATCGGGCGTTACGCTTAACTGGCACTTTGCCCCCTTTATGTCGTAATCGCGATGCACGAGGGCGTTCACGACGCCTTCGCGAACCATTTCAAAGAATTTGGCATTCGCCTCCTGACGTTGCACGGCAGTTCGCTTAATCGGGTTCGGCAGCTTGTCTTTCAACCATTTGAGGGCTTCGCCGGGCACCAAAACCAACGGGCCGTCGAAGTTTTCAATTTCCTCCGTTCCATCCTCGTAGTGGATAGTTCCGAGCAACCCGGCTTCAGGCGAAGCTTCGCGGGGATTCTTGCCAAACAGCAAATTGGCAAAACCCGTCGGAAGCAGATGGCCTTTTGTCTCTTCGAGCAAACCCTGCCGCAGTAGACGCCGACGAAACGCGACCGAGGTGACGGAGTCGTTGCCATCAACAAAGGAATGATATTGTTTCAACGCGGGTTCGGACAAATCGTCGAGGTGCGTCCGAGTGCTGATCTTCTCGTACTCGGTGAGAACAACTTCCTCGTGATGCTCTTTCTCCTCGGCCTTCATTTCGGCCTGCTCGAAAAACTTGGCATTTTCTTTTTTAATCGCCTCCTGAAGATCCCGCTCGAACCAGTGCACGGTTACGCCCTGCTTGTCCAGATACACAAAGCCTTTGCCGCCCACCTTGGGATGGGGGTCTTGAACACCCACCCAGACCTCCTTGATCCGCGCATCCACAATGCGCTCCGCGCAGCCAAGTTTGGGATGTTTGCGCGCGCCCGGCGCGCAGGGTTCCAGCGTTGAGAATCAGATGCAGCCGTCCAAAGCACTCGTTCGGTTCTTGCGCTCAAGCAGCGTGAACTCGGCGTGATCGCCATCGCGCAACTCGCCGCGACAAGCCGTTTCGACGGTGCCGACGGTGCTATCCCCGCCGTCCGGCTTCCAGAGAACCGCGCCAACCTTGGGTGGCACATCGTCATCCGGTCGCGGTTCGCTGACGGACTGTTTCATGACGTCCACGGCAAGCTGCATCAGCTTTCGCGGATCAAACTTCATCTTGGTTGCCATAGTGTTCCTGTAAAATCTTCTATATGCGGCGACGGCGATGACGTCGTCGTTGGCGGCGGCGGTGGTGGCGGTGGTGACTCGGACCAACGGACTCAACAACAACATCATCGTCGCCATCATCATGCTCATGTTACTAGCGCCTTCGGCACGCGCAATACTCCGGACAGCAGCTTGGGCAGCAGCGCGTCCTGCGTTGCGGTATCTTCGACGGTGGACGCGGTGAACGGCATTATTCGATACCTAGGCGGGGTTTGAACGTAGCGACGAACTTCTCCGCGGTTGCTTTTACCCAGGCATGCTGGCGCGACCAGCCGTTGTGGAACCAGGGAATTTGGGCAGCAGCCTGCTGCACAATTGCGCGCTCCGGCCAGGCCCCGGCAAAGGCGCGCATATATTTCAAATTGCGCGGCGAAAAACCGCGCAGGTCGGGGAAGGCCTGACGCAAATCATCGGCGAACCGGTCAATCACCCGGGCACCCCAGCCTTCGCTGGCTTGTTGCGCGACGATGGAACGGCCAATGTCCCAGTAAAGCAAAACGAGTTCGTGGTTGACCGCCAGCGCGGCCTTGACCTGCGCGGTGCGGATGCGCTGCTTGATTTCCAGAAGCCATTCGCCATAGCCTGCGGCGGCAGACGAACGCGGAACAAGCGAGGTTATTTTTGATGCATGTTGAGTCTAGGGGGTCTGTCAAGCAAGGGCAGAGAAAAGCGGCGGTTCCGAACGGGAAATGCCATCCAGATGAAGCGCAGCGCCGCTTTCATGGTTGGTTGCACCTGCGAAATCGACATCCCCCCCCATAAAAACACTAGCCATGCACCGGGGGTATCGAGTTTGATAGGTGACAATCCGAATCGGGTGGAATGGGAACGCAAAGCAACAAATGAAAAGAATCGCACTTGCCTTAACCGCAATACTGTCAGCCGCCAGCCTGTCGGCGGAGAGCCTCGATCCGTCGGTGTTCCGCGATCCGCCGGCTGAGTTTCGAGGCGCACCCTTCTGGTCGTGGAATACCAGGATGCAGCCGGCCCATCTCAGCCAACTCGACCGATTGCAGGAGATGGGCTTTGGTGGGGCGTGCATCCATGCCCGCACCGGCCTGGACATTGAGTATTTGGGGGCAGAGTTCATGTCGCTGGTGAAATCCTCACTGCAGCGGGCGGAGCAGAACGGGACATACATTTTGCTCTATGACGAAGACCGGTGGCCGTCTGGATTTGCGGGCGGCCTGGTCACGAGCGACCCGCAGTACCGGCAGCGGCGGTTGCTCTGGACGACCCGCGCGGAGGTGCCAGAGGCGACGTTGATCGGCCGGTTTGAAGTGAAGCTGGATCCCGATGGCCGGCTGGCCGGCTATCGGCGTGTCGGCGAACAGGAAAAGGCTGACTGGGGCGCGTGGATCCAGGTTGCGGAGACGAAAGCCTGGCATAACAACCAGACCTATGTGGACACGCTTAGCCGGGCCGCCATCGAGCGGTTCATCGCGGTCACGCACGAAACGTATTTCAAGGCGGCCGGCGCGGAGTTTGGCAAACGCATCCCGGGCATCTTCACGGACGAACCGCAGTTCACGCCCAAGGGCGCGCTGAAAAACGCCACCGACAAGAGCGACGTCCTGATGCCGTTCACTGACGATTTTCTGGCGAGCTACGAAAAAGCTTACGCACAGAAGCTGGAGAATTTTTTACCGGAGGTGTTCTGGGAATTGCCGGGCGGCCAGACGTCGGTGGCGCGGTACCGGTATCACGACCATGTGGCGGAACGGTTTGCGCGCGCGTTCAGTGAGACGCTCGGCGAGTGGTGCGCGGCGCACCACATTGCCCTGACCGGTCACATGATGGCCGAGGATCCGCTCACCGGGCAGAGCAA
This sequence comes from Verrucomicrobiota bacterium, assembly GCA_038209025.1. Lineage (GTDB taxonomy): Bacteria > Verrucomicrobiota > Verrucomicrobiia > Limisphaerales > UBA8199 > JBBQYD01. Next base: position 5,229 of record JBBQYD010000014.1, read on the forward strand.
ATATGTAGGCGACGCGATGCGCAGCCTCCAATATTTTCAGATTCCCGGCATCGACATGCTGAGCGACAAGCTGGAATTCCTGACCGCCAAGCAGGCCCAGAGCGCGGCGCGCCAGGCGGGGCGCAACGCCGTCCTGAGCGAACTGTACGGCGTGACTGGCTGGCATTTTGATTTTGCCGGGCATAAGCGGCAGGGCGACTGGCAGGCGGCGCTGGGCGTGACGCTGCGCGTGCCGCACCTGGCGTGGGTCTCGATGGCGGGCGAGGGCAAGCGCGATTATCCCGCCGCGATTGGGTGGCAGTCGCCATGGTACAAGGAATACCCGGTTGTGGAGGATCACTTCGCCCGGGTGAACACCGCCATGAAACGCGGCACTGCGGTGGTGCGGGTCGGTGTGATTCATCCAATCGAATCGTACTGGCTGGCCGAAGGGCCGCGGAACCAGACGCAAGCGGAGCGCGACCGGCAGGACAAATCGGCCACCGAGCTTTGCGAGTGGCTGCTGTATGGCCAGCAGGATTTCGACTTCATCTGCGAAGCCAGCCTGCCGTCGCAGGCCGGCAAACTGGGCTACGAGGCCGTGGTGGTGCCAAACCTGCGCACGATCCGTTCGACCACGCTTGATTACCTGGAGAAGGTGGGGACGGTGATTTTTGCGGGCCAGATTCCGTCGTTGGTGGACGGCCTGCCCTCGGAACGCGCGCGCAAGCTGGCGGCGCGATGCCGCCAGGTCGATTGGGCGTCCGGGCCGCTGGTCGCGGCGTTGGAGCCGGTGCGCGAAGTGCGCGTGACGCCGGGCACGAATGTGCTCTACCAGCTTCGACGGGACGGCGCGCGCAGGTATCTCTTCGCGTGCAACACGGACCGCGACCGGGCGCTTGGCAAGGTCCAGGTGGCGGTCAAGGGCGATTGGGACTTCACCCTGCTCGATACCATGAGCGGCGCCCTGAAGCGGGCCGCATCGCGACGCGCGGGGGAATGGACGGAGTTGGAGTGGGAGATGCCGGCGCATGGGAGCTTGTTGGTGGCGCTGGACCCGGGCTGGAAGCCGGACGGTTTTGTGCCGCCGCCGCGGCCATGGCAGGAGACTGGCAAGTGGGACGGGACAGTGCCGATAACGTTGTCCGAGCCGAACGTGCTGTTGCTCGACCAGGCGGAGTGGCGCTGGAACGACGGGCCGTGGCAGGCGCGGGAGGAGATGCTGCGGATTGATGATGCGCTGCGAAAGCAACTGGAGCTGCCTGAGCGCGGCGGCAAAATGGCGCAGCCGTGGACGGACTCCAAGCCGGTCACGGTGTTAGGCGCGGTGCAGTTGAGGTTTAACTTCCGGAGTGAAGTGAAGGTGGCGGAGCCGATGCTGGCCTTGGAGGAGGCGGCCAGCGCGACGCTGGTGCTGGACGGGAAGGCGGTATCCGCGAAGGCCCTGGGCGAGTGGGTGGACCCCTGCCTCCAGCGGATGGCGTTGCCGGCCGTGGAGCCGGGTGAGCACACGCTCGTGGTCACGCTGCCGTTAACGCGCAAGACCAACCTCGAGTGGCACTACCTGCTCGGTGATTTTGGCGTGAAGCTGAGCGGTCGTGAGGGCTGCCTTACGGCGCCGGTGCGGACACTGCAGGCCGGCAACTGGGTGGAGCAGGGGCTGCAGTTTTACGCCGGCAACGTGACGTATCATTACAAACTCGCGGGCCAGGGGCGGACGACCTTGCTGAGCGTGCCGCAGTTTCAAGCGCCCTTGCTGTCGGTGGCGCTGGATGGCAAGGCAGCGGGGCGGATTGCCTTCGCGCCCTTTGAGTTGGAGTTAGGCGCGCCGGCGGCGGGAGAACACCGGGTTGATGTGACGGCGTACGGCAACCGGGCGAATGCGTTCGGCATCGTGCATCATACCAACATGGACCTGAAGTGGTACGGTCCCGCGGCCTGGCGCGTGCGCGGAAAGGATTGGACGTACAGTTACAACTTGCGTCCGATGGGAATTCTGGCCGCGCCCGTCCTGAAACAGTGAGCGTTTTCCGCCTCCGTTTTCGAGGCATGGATCGCGCCAATCTGGGTGTGACGCGCGGAAGCGAAAGGGCCTCACACCCCGGCGGGAGACCCGTGGAACGTGCGCCGCGGCTCACGGTTCCCCCACCGCCGCAATCAGCTCGTGCCACAAGCCGGCCCCGCCCTCGGCGTTCGTCATGATGACGATGCCCGAGCCGCGTCTCGGATCAAACTCGCAATAGCAGCGGAAGCCGGTTCCGTTCGAGCCGCTGTGGTAGATCCGGTCGCCGGAGGCGGCCGTGTCCATGGCCCAACCCAGGCCGTAATAGGCTGGATCGGTGCGCGGCCCGCCGCGGCGGAGGATTGGTTTCCGGCCTTCCATCTTCGTGGTGCGGGTGAGCATGGTGTTGAGAGATTGCGCGGACAAGGAATGCGGAGCGGAGCGGTCTAATCGCAGGATTTCCTCCAGGAACAAAGCGTATTCCATCGGCGAACAGTAGAGCGAGAAGGCCGTGTTGGCGTCCCGATAGAGCGCCCGGTTGCCCGGGACTTCACCCCGGGCGTCGTGTCCGGCGGCGGCGGTGTTCTCGAAATCCGATTGCCAGGTGTAGCTGCCGGCGGCGATGCCTAGCGGTTCGAAAAGAGCCCGCTTCACGCAGCGCTCGAAGGGTTCCCTGGTGATGCGCTCCATCACCCGCTGCAGGTAGGTGAAGCCTTCACCGGAGTAGGTGAACGTCGTGCCCGGCTCGAACTGCACGGGCAAGGGGCCGCCGCTCCGCCAGCCATCCTTGCGCCAGTTGGGGAAACCCGTGGTGTGCGAAAGCACCATCCGGGCGGTGATCTTCAGGTGCAACGGTTCATTGGTCAGGTATGGCCGATCGAGGTATTCGCACAGGGGCCGGTCCAAATCGAGTTTGCCCTGTTCCACGAGTTTCAACGCGAGGTAGGCGGCGGGCAGCTTGCTCATTGAAGCGGCCTCGAAGGATGTTTGCGCAACCACGCGCGCCGGTTTGCCCGCACGGCGGACCCCATACTGGCGTTCCCACGCGATGCGCCGGTTTTCGAGGCCCACGATGGACACCCCGGGAACCTTGTGCTTCGCCATCAGCGGCGGCACCAGCGCATCGAGGGATTGCGGCAAGGAAATGGACTCCGGATCGGAGTTGGCTGGCAGCGGTTTTGCCTTGGCCGGCATGGCTGCCAGGATCAGGTTGACGAGACTTCCGAACTGCGCCTGTTCGACCTGGGGTCCATCCTGCTTATCGGTATCCACGCGATGCACAATCACCAGGTCCCACGCGGGCACGACGAGGATGTGATGCCCGCCCGCGCCGCGCGCCGAAAAAGCGCCCTTGGGCAACTCGACGTCCGCCATGTGCCGTCCGTAAATCTCCGTCCACCACAGGTAACCATAGCCGGTGCATACTTGGTTGTGGGAGGTCGAAGCCGGTGAGTAGGAGGTGGTGCTCGCTGACACCCAGCCTGGCGGGATGATCTGGCGCTCGCCCCACCTGCCGCCACGGGCGAACAACAATCCAAAGCGCGCCATGTCGCGAGCCGTCATGCGAAAAGGATAAGCCGGGTGGATTGAATCTTCGCCGCGCACGTACTCCGTGTCTTCGAGCCGGAAATCCTCCATGCCGAGTGGCCGGGCGAGCCGTTGCTGGAAGGCCTGAAATACGCTCAAGCCGCAACGCTGCTCAAACACCGTCCCGAGCACGTTAAAATCCCAGTTGTTATAATACCAAAATGTGCCCGGCGGATGACTGCCCCGGAGGGGGCGTTGTTTCTTCATGCCGGGTGTCTCGTACAGTGCCGGGTGATAAACGCCAGAGCGCGCCTTGAGGAGGTCGTCCACGGTGGCCTGCTTTTCCATCGCCGTCAGCCGCGGCTCATGGTCGTCAATACCCAGTTGTGCCATGGTGGCGTTCAACTCGATTTTTCCCTCCTTCACATAGATTCCATACAGCGCGCTGAGCAGGCTCTTGCGGATTGAATGCACGTTGAAACGTTTGGTCGTTTCGCCCCACTCCGAGACGACTTTCCCGCGATGCACGATGAACACCGCCGCCGAGCCGATGGCGTCCGCCTGCTGCCGTGCTGCCGCCAGTTTTTCGGACGACCAACCGGCTTGTTCCGGACGATCAAACTTTTGCCAGTGCGCTTCGGGAAAAACCTCTCGATTTGCCTGCCTGGCCGGGGTTGGGCCGGCCACGGTGGAAGGCCCTCCTAAAGCGCATGCCGCGCCCCCGCCCAGAACCGAAATGGCTGTCAGCAGGACAGCAAGGAGGCGCACCGTGTGAAAAAAACCGATGACCGACGTGGACCACTGGGCTTTCGAGCTCCAAACCGGAGGTGTGGCGAGGGGATCGTCCACCCGTGCAATGCCGGTTTTCGGGTTCAATGGAGCTGTGGAAACCTTGAAGTTAAGCCTGGCTTTGAACATAAGCTTCTTGCCTGTTTCCGGGGTTTTTAGCGAGCCAGCCGGACGGGATGCTCCCGCGCTTGCCGGCATCAGAGTTGACCGTGTTCGCGCCGGCTCTGCCAGCCAGTGGGGTGGCCAGTTCCAGCGCGAGAACAGCATGCAGGGGAACGGTTCGCATGGGGGCAGTACTACAGCGGGATCAGAACGATGGGAAGCCGTTTGTGCGGCGCGGAGCTTCCCAGATTCTGAGCGCCTGATTCAATCTTGCTTGATGGGGCGGACAGTTTCCTTGCTGGCTGACCTCGTTGCCGAGGCGCTTGGAAATCAAGTGAGCTCAGTGAGTCCGCCCTCTGCATCCCCAAGGTGGACGGCAAAACCTCGCGGGATTGTTGGGCCATCCAATTTTGCCGCCCACCTTCCGCTTTTCATTTGCTCGCGGATTGTAAATCATGGCGGGGTAATGAATCCGGTTTGTTTGATCACCGGGGCTTCGCGAGGCATTGGCCGCGGTATTGCCCTTGAATTGGCCAGCCTGGGACACGACCTGGTCCTGAACTACGTGGCGAATGAGGACGCGGCGCGGCAAACCGCCGCGGCGTGCCGGGCCCGGGCGGCGGAGCGGGGACACAAAATCAAAGCCGAGATTTGTCAGGCCGACATTTCGAAAGCGCCGGACCGCCAGAGGCTCCTGGAGTTTGCCCGGGAGCGCTTCTCCAGAGTGGATGTGCTGGTGAACAATGCGGGGGTGGCCCCGAGCGTGCGGGCCGACCTGCTGGAGGCCACCGAGGAAAGCTTCGACCGGCTCATCTCCACGAACGTGAAAGGCCCGTACTTTCTCACGCAGGCCGCTGCCAAATGGATGATCGAACAAGCCCAATCCGGGGCGGCCAAAGCTTGCGCCGGATCGCCTTGCATTATCACCATTTCCTCCGTCAGCGCCTATGCGGCTTCGGTGAATCGAGGAGATTATTGTGTTTCAAAAGCCGCGTTATCCATGTTGACGCCGCTGTTTGCCGCGCGCCTGGCCGAGCATGGCATCCGGGTTTACGAGATCCGGCCGGGAATCATTGAGACCGACATGACCGGCCCGGTGAAAGCGAAATACGATTTGCTCATTGCCGGTGGCCTCACGCCGATCCCACGGTGGGGAACACCGGAGGATGTGGCCAAAGCCGTCTCCGCCATTGTTCAGGGCCTGTTGCCCTACAGCACCGGGGAAGTGCTGAATGTGGACGGCGGGTTCCACCTGCGCCGGCTGTAACGCCCATGAGGGATGCGAGGAGAATAACACAACATGGCCATCAAAACTGACACAGCGCTGACACCGCAAGGACTCAGGCCGCTCTGTGAAAACCTGTTTGAATGTTCGGCGCGAAAAATCCGAGCCATCGAACAACAGTGGGATCCCGCTCGCGGCACGCCAGTCTTCACGGTGAAGGGGCAATACACGTCCCGGGGCTGGACCGAGTGGACACAGGGCTTTCATTACGGGTCTGCCTTGCTGCAGTTCGATGCGACGGACGAGCGGGAGTTTCTGGAGAGCGGCTGGCGGGGGACCGTGGAGTCCATGGCCCGGCACGTTTCGCATGTGGGCGTGCATGACCACGGATTCAACAACGTCTCCACCTACGGCAACCTTTGGCGCCTGCAACGGGAGGGGCGCATTCCTGAGGGGTTTTGCGATCGGAATTTCCTGGAACTGGCGCTAAAAGTCTCCGGGGCGATCCAGGCCGCGCGTTGGACCGAGGCTGCCGATGGGCACGGCTACATTTATTCCTTCAACGGGCCGCACTCCCTGTTCGTGGACACCATCCGATCCTTGCGCTCCCTGGCCATGGCTTATCAACTCGGACACGCGCTCATGGGGGAGCGGGACCGGCGGATTTCGTTGCTGGAACGGTTGCTCGTTCACGGCCGCACCACGGCGCGGTTCAGTGTTTTCTACGGGGCGGGCCGGGATGCCTTCGATGTTCCTGGCCGGACGGCCCACGAAGTCATTTTCAACTTGAACGATGGTTCATACCGTTGCCCGAATTCCCAGCAAGGCTATTCGCCATTCAGCACGTGGACGCGTGGCCTGGCCTGGGCCATTCTGGGTTTCGCGGAACAGCTCGAGTTCCTCGACCGGCAGTCTCCGGACCAGGCGGAGTTCCAAATTCCGGCCGAGGCCGGCGCGAATAAAACCGCCGGCGCTCCCGCCTGGAAGCAACTGTTCGCGCGCGCCGCCCGGGTCACCGCCGATTTCTACCTGGCCAATTGCTGCACCGACGGCATTCCCATGTGGGACACCGGGGCACCGAACCTTTGGCGTCTGGGGGATTACCTTTCCCGGCCGTCTGATCCGTTTAATGACTGGGAACCGGTGGATAGTTCCGCCGCCGCGATCGCCGCGCAGGGCTTGATCAGGCTGGGCAACCGAATGCTGAAAAACCGGCGGAACGAACCAGGAGCGAAGTATCGCCAGGCCGGATTGACCATCGCTCGCACGCTGTTCCAGGAGCCTTTCCTGTCCACCCGGGCGAAACACCAGGGGCTGGTGCTGCACTCGGTGTATCATCGTCCCAACGGTTGGGATTACACCGCCCCAGGCCAGCAGGTACCCAACGGCGAAAGCTCGCTCTGGGGCGACTATCACGCGCGGGAATTGGCTCTGCTCATCCTGCGGGAGGCTCGTCAGGAAACGCCATTAAAGTTCTTCGGTCCGGACGCCTTCTCCTGAGCCGCCCCCCCCCGGGCCGGTGATCCAGGCGAGCCACCTAATCGGGTTCATCGGCCACCGGTTGCGGTTGCCGGTTGAGGATGGAGTCCGCCGCGTAAACCACGAGGGCGGCCCAGCACAGGGCGAAGCTTGTCAACTTGGCCGGGTCCAGCGGTTCATGGATGACATAGACCGCGACCAGGAACTGCAGGCTTGGCCCCACATATTGCAAAAAGCCGATGGTGGAAAGCTTGAGCCGCCGCAGCGCCGCGCCAAAGAAGAGCAGGGGAGTGGCGGTAATGAAACCTGAGAGCGAAAGCACGCCGAGTGTGGAGTTGGACACCGCCGCCGCCGGGAGCGTTCCCAATAGCAGCAGCGCCACGGGCAGCAGGATCACAGTTTCGATCAGTAATCCGTGCAGGGAATTGATATCCACTTTCTTGCGGACCAAGCCGTAGAAGCCAAACGAGAAAGCCAGCGAGACCGCAATCCACGGCCAGACGGCGCTGCGCAAAGCCAGGTTGATCACCGCCAGCGCGGCAATAGCCACCGCCGCCCACTGCAGCTTGCGCAACCGTTCGCCCAGGAAGATCATGCCGAGCGCGATGGACAACAGCGGGTTGATAAAGTAGCCAAGACTGGATTGCAGCACCTGGCTGGTATTGACGGCGTGGATGAAGATCAGCCAGTTCAAGGCGATCAAAATCGCTCCCGCGCTGAGCAACAGGAGATTACGCCGGTTCTTCAGCACCGGCCCGATCGCCTTCCATTCCCCTCTCAAGGTGACAATAAACGCGAGAAACAAGCTCGACCAGAGAATCCGGTGGCAGAGGATGACCATGGATGGCACATGTCCCAAGGCCCGGAAATACAGCGGGAAGATACCCCACATCGTATAGGCCGTCAGACCGTAAACCAGGCCCAACCGGGAGCCATCGGCTCCCGGCTGCTTCAGTGTTGGCTCAGTCGCGTTTCCCACGTGTCCTCAGAGGATACCAGAAGGAGGTGGGTCCGCAAACAGGAGGATCCTGGCCGCTGCCAGGAATACCCGAGCGTGCTCCTTGCCGTCTGGGGGCCGCTATTTCAGCACAAACTGTCGATGACGCCGAAACACCTTGCGGAGCGAGAGCGAGAGTTCGTCCTGCAATAGCTGGAGTTCCCGGTAAGCCGCAACGTTCTTTGGCTCAGGTGTGGTGGTTTCGTTGGGGTTGAGAGACACAAACGCATCGGTGATATCGGCGATTGCCACCTTTTCCCCGTTTTGCTGGCGCCAGCACCAGAGAGCCTGCAAGGCGGCCCCGTAAGCCGCCCCCTCGCTTTCTTTGAGCGTCACCACTTCCGCATTGAACACATCCGCCATGATCTGGCGCCATACCTTGGATTTCGCCCCGCCACCGGTCGCGCGGATTTGCGAAGGCTTGACGCCCAACTCCACCAGTCGCCGGAGGCCATAATTCATGCCGAGTGTGACACCCTCCATGGAGGCGCGGGCGAAATGGCCCGCTTCAAAGGTCCGGCGGTTGACGCCAAGCCACACGCCGGTGCCTTCCGGCACATTAGGTGTGCGCTCGCCTTCAAAGTAGGGCAGGAGCAGCAGGCCGTTGGAACCAGCGGGCACCCGGGCGGCCTCGGCGGCAAAATGTTCGTGTGTCCAGCCAAAATCCTCCCGCGCCATCTCGGTGGCAACGGTGACGTTCATCGTGCAGAGCAAGGGCAGCCAGCGGTTGGTGGAGTCGCAGAATGCGGCGATTTCTCCCTGGGAATCCACCACCGGTTCTTCCGCGCAGGCATAGATTGTGCCGCTGGTGCCAAAGCTCGCCGTGATAACCCCCGCGCAGGTATTGCCGGTGCCGATGGCCCCCATCATATTGTCGCCGCCGCCGGCGCTCACAAGAATGCCGGGCGCCAAACCCAGGGCCCTGGCGGTGGCCGGTTGGAGTTTGCCCGCCGGCTGATCGCTGGGGATCAGACGCGGCAGTTTTCCGGCCAATTCAGGGTCAATCGCCTTGAGCACGGGCAACGACCACTTGCGGGTGCGCACATCCAGGAGCGCCGTTCCGCTCGCATCGCCGTATTCCATCACTTTCTCGCCCGTGAGCCAGAAATTGAGGTAATCATGAGGCAGCAGCACGGTGGCCAGTCGCGCGTAATTTCCGGGCTCGTGCTTCTTCAGCCAGAGAATCTTCGAAGCCGTGAACCCCGGCAGGATGGCATTCCCAAGGCTGCGGATGGTTTTTTTGACCCCGCCGACGGCCTTGGTGATTTCATCGCACTCCGCGGAGGTTGAGGTGTCGCACCAGAGTTTGGCCGGGCGGATGACCTCGCCTTTGGCATCCAGCGGAACAAAACCATGCTGCTGGCCGCTCACCCCGATGGCTTTGACCTCCCCGGTGGCAGCCTTGGCCTGGCGAAGCGCCTTGCGAATAGCCTTGGCGGCGGCTTCCTTCCAGGTGTGCGGGTGCTGCTCCTTGGCACCAGGCGGCAAGCCGGGAATGAGTTCGTGAGGTTCCGCGGTTGCCGCCAGCACTTTCCCATCCTTCGCGTTGACAATCAAAACCTTGGTGGATTGCGTGCCGCTATCAATTCCAATCAAAAGTGTTCTCATAGGTGGTCCGTGCGAAATACATACCAGCACCCGGACGAACAGAAAAGCCTTTTCAAAATGCCAGGCTCAAGACCCGGGCAACCGCCTGGCTGCTCACATTATTGGGAGTGCCTCTCCCGGCCGGTTTGGGCTTTACCCTATGCAAAACGTCAAGTTGAGGTGATAGTCTGGAGCCGGATGTTCAGTTGTGAAAAAGGAAATTCGCATATTGATGCTTGAAGATGATGCGGCCGATGCCGAATTGACCCGCTTTACCCTCAAGAAAGGGGCCATTCCGTTTCAACTGGAACGCGTCGAGACGCAGGACGAATACGTTCGCGCCCTGGAGGAGCGTCCCCCGAACCTCATTCTGTCGGACTACTCACTGCCTGGTTTCAACGGCCATGACGCGCTGGAGATCGCCCGGCAGAAATGTCCGGAGACGCCTTTTATTTTCGTCACCGGCACGATGGGGGAAGAGGTCGCCATTGAAACTTTGAAAAGCGGCGCGACCGATTACGTGCTCAAGACCCGGCTTGCGCGGCTCACCCCGGCGGTGAGCCGGGCCCTGCGCGAAGCGGCGCAACGCATCGAGCACCGGCGCGCGGAGGAGGAATTGCGCCAATCCCACGAGCAGTTGCGCGCGCTCTCCACCTACCTGCAGCGCGTGCGTGAGGAGGAACGCACCCGCATTGCGCGGGAGGTGCATGATGAACTGGGACAGGCGCTGACCGGTTGCAAGCTGGACCTGGCCTGGATCGCCAGCAAGCTCCCGCGGGAACTCAAACCCCTCCAGGAAAAGGCGCGCGCCCTGACCCTGCAGATTGATTCCACGATCCAGACCGTCCGCCGCATCGCCACGGAACTCCGGCCGGGAGTGCTGGACCACTTGGGATTGGTGGCCGCTCTGGAGTGGCAGGCGAACGACTTCCAAAACCGGACTGGCATCCGCTGCGACGTGCAGAGCAACCTCAGGGAAGTTCTGCTGGACCAGAACCTGAGCACCACCCTGTTCCGCGTTTTTCAAGAGACATTGACCAATATTATCCGCCACGCGGGGGCCACCCAGGTGGAAGTCAACCTGCGGCAGGTGAAGAAAACGGTGCGGATGGATGTGCGCGACAATGGGCGGGGGATCACCCAGGAGGACATCAATAATACGACGTCCATGGGGATACTGGGAATGCGTGAGCGCGCGATGCTCCTGGGGGGGATGTTCAGAATTGGGCGGTCCTACCACGGCAAGGGCACGGCGGTGCGGGTTTCGATTCCTCTGCCGTCTTCGACCCCCATGCCTGAGTATTTAGCTTATGAAGATTCTGCTGGCCGATGACCATGCGGTGGTTCGCCACGGGTTGATACAAATCTTGGCGGATGAATTCAAGCACGCCAGCTTTGGCGAGGCGCGGAACGCGCAGGAAGCGCTGGACCTGGTGTGGAAAGAAACCTGGGATGTGGTCGTGCTGGACATCACCATGCCGGGCCGCAGTGGATTGGAGGTCTTGCGCGAGATCAAGAAGTCCAAGCCCAAACTTCCCGTGCTGGTGCTCAGCATGCATCCCGAGAACCAGTTTGCGGTGAGGGTGCTCAAACGCGGGGCATCGGGTTACATGACCAAAGAAAGCGCTCCGGAAGAACTCGTTGGCGCGATCAAGAAGGTGCTGGCCGGGGGACGTTACGTCAGCACCTCGCTGGCCGAGAAACTGGCAACCTACGTATCGAACGACTCCCAAAAGCCCCCCCAGGAACTGCTTTCTGACCGCGAGTTCCAGGTCTTGCGCCTCATCGCTTCCGGCAAAATCGTCAGTGAAATCGCCAAGGACCTTTCGTTGAGCGTCAAAACCATCAGCACCTATCGCACGCGCATCCTGGAGAAAATGGGATTGCGCAACAACGCGGAAATGATGCATTACGCGATCCAGCATCGCCTGGTGGAATAGTTTCGCGCTGGGGTTTACCTGCCCGGCGTTTCAGGTTTAAACCCACTAACCACTCTGCCGGATGGGCTTGTACTCTACCCCCGCTCATAGGTCTGGAGGTTTCGACCAGAAGGCCAGGCGTGATCAAATGAATGATGAACGAGGAACTCGATCCTAATGCTGGTTCGCTGCAAAAACGCGGCCAACAAGGGGGCCAGGCGCACGACTCTTTTGAGGCTCAGGACCCCCAGCCAAACGGATACCGCCCCCGCCCCCGGCCCGCGGTGTCCTCACCTATCGATTTCTGGACCGTATTGGACGTGATCGCCCGGCGCTGGGTCTGGCTGGTCATCGGCATGCTGGCCGCCGGGGCGGGCGGCTACTGGCTTGGAGACAAAGTGATCAAGCCAAAGTTTACCGCCACCGGCAAGATGCTGCGGTATGCCGTCGCCAGCGAGTATCTGAAACTGAACCTCGTCTCCGCCGAAACGTTCGTCGGCCTGGTCAAGTCACCCGAACTGCTGCAGAAAGTGGGGGAGCAGGCGGTGCCGCGCATTCCGCCGGAGAAAATGGTGAAGCAGATCAAGGTGGAACCGGAGCCAGACTCGGAAATGGTCACCGTGCAACTCGCCGCCCAGAGTTCAACCCAGGCGGTTCACTTGCTGAATTACTTCATGAGCGAGGCGGTGGCGTTCACGCGCGACCTTCAGGCTCGGGAAGCCGCCATGCTAGCCAATGACTATTTAAAGCAGCAAGTCTCGCAACTCGACCAGGATCTGGCGGTGTTGCACGGAAAGTTCCGGGGGATCCCCGTGGCCCCCGTGGTTAGCAACAAGCTTTCGGAAATTGGCGGCAACCTGGCCGAGTTGAATCAGAGCCTGGCTTCGGCGGCGGTGCCTAACGCCATCATTGCCCGCCAGGCGGAACGATTGCAGATGGCGTTGGGCGAATTGGACGACCTGATGCTTCGCTTCACCGACCTGCATCCCTCGGTTCAGGCCAAGCGGCAGCAGGTTCAGGCCCTGCAAACCCAGTTGGCGCAGGCTTCCACAAACAAGACCGTGGCGGCGGCGGCTCCGCTGATGCCCCGGGCCTCGCGCGGGCCGGATGCCTTCGACCCCGAAATGGACATCATTCGCGCCCGGCTGCTTTCCCTGGAGGATGGGCGCGTGCAACTGGCCACGCGGCAACGCGAGGCGGCGCTTTTCGCGGAAAACCCGCCCGGCATCGTGCGGGTTTTTGCCCCGGCCACCTTGAGCACCGTGCAAAACAACTTTCGCAGTCTCAAGATCGCCCTGGCCGGCATTTTTGGCGGGATGCTCGGTTTGGGCGCCATGTTCGGTTTGGTGGTGCTGGTGGAATTTGCCGACAACCGGCTCCGAACGCCCGAGGATCTGCGCCGCGTGGCCCGCCTGCCAGTCCTGACCGTCCTGGGGGACCTGAAATCCATGAAGCCGGAGGACCGTTCACAATGGGCTTTTCGCACCTGGACCATGCTGCAAGGGCGGCTCAGCCCTTCCGCAAATCATGGGCTGGTCTGCGGGATCACTTCCTCCAGCCCGGGCGAGGGGCGGTCCACCTGGATCAGCATGCTGGCTGAGGCCGCCAGCATGACCGGCTTTCGGGTGCTGACGATCGCCACCAAACCCTCTCCATCGCACGTAAACGAAGATGCTTCAGCTTCCGCGCCACCCGCGGACAAGCCCGGTTCACCAAATCCCAAGGAGGACGCACCCATGAAAACCCCACAAAATAATGGCTCCAGTGCGCTCACCACGAGCGTGCTCACTTCGCCCGGGATGGTCACGGAGAAGTTCACCGGGCCGAATTCCCAGCCGGTGGTGCATATTCCCTTGCCTGGCTGGGTCTGGAACCTGGAACGCCGCAAGCAATGGGGGGAGGCCCTCGGTGAATGGCGGCAAATCGAAAACCTGGTAATCCTGGTTGAATTGCCGCCCGCCAACGTGCCGGAAGCCGTCCTGCTCGGCTCAAACCTGCCCAACATGGTCTGGCTTGCCGACAGTGGCAAAGCCCAGGCCGGGGAAACCCGGACCCAGTTGGAAACCCTGCGCCACGCGCGCTGCAATCTGGTTGGCGCCGTGCTCAACCGCCAGAAATCGCGGTCCCTCAAGAGCCGCTTCCCGCGCTGGCTCGGTTGCCTGGCGTTGCTGGCCGCCATGGGGTGGGGCTCCTTGCCGGCACAACCGGCGGCCGCCGACTCGGCGAAAAGTTACTTCTCGATCACCCACCCCTCGCAGCGAGCTGAGTGGCAAAAACGCCTCACCCTGGGCCCCGGCGATGTTTTGAATTTCGGCCTCTACGGCCAGCCCGAATTGGCCCGCGCGGAGGTATCCGTCGGCCTGGACGGGCGGGTCAGTTATCTCGAGGCGCAGGACATCATGGCGACGGGCGCGACGATTGACGAGTTGCGCGCGCGATGCGACGAGGAACTGGGCAAATATCGGCGCGCCGCGCGCGTGCTCATCACCCCGGTGGCATTCAAGAGCAAGAAGTATGTGCTCATGGGCAAGGTCATGACCAAAGGGGTTTATACCCTTGACCGTCCACTGACGGTGGTGGAGGCCATTGCGCGAGCCAACGGCTTCGAGAACGGCCTGGTGGACCGGAATGTCATCGACCTGGCGGATTTCCAGCGGGCCTTTCTCATGCGCGGCGGCAAGCGATATCCATTGGATTTCGAAAAGCTCTTTCAGGCGGGGGACCTCTCGCAGAACATCGCCATCGAGCCAAACGACTATATCTTTTTCCCTTCCACGAATGTGAAAGAGGTGTATGTCGTGGGCGAAATTCGCCTGCCAGGCCCGGTGACGCATAACGCCAACATGACCATTCTATCGGCGATCACCTCCCGCGGCGGGTTCACAGACCGCGCCTTCAAATCGCGCGTGCTCGTGGTGCGCGGTTCCTTGAACACGCCGGAAAAAATCATCGTGGATACCAAGGCGATTCTCCAGGGCAAGGAACCTGATTTCAAGTTGCAGCCCAAGGACATCATCTATGTGAACTCGCGTCCATTCATCCGGGTGGAGGAACTGGCGGATCTGGCGGCCACGGCTTTCCTGCAATCGCTGGTCACCAGTTGGGTGGGGGTCGATGTGGTCAAGCCAATCCAATAAAAGGCCGGCGCAAGAAAAAAACCTGCTTATGAAAACTTCCTTTTCGCAAATGGCCAGGACCGGGTTGCCGGCTCTCGGAATGTTGCTCCTGTGCGTGGTGACGGGCTGTAAAGTGGTGCCTCCTGGAAGCTACATCAAGGCTCCAACCCTCGCGCCCACGCCCATGGAAACGGTTTCTTTGACGAATCGACTTGATCCAGCCTGGCTGAAGCCACCGACCGATCTGTTCACGCTCGGCCCCGGGGACCGTTTGGAAATAGAACTCATGGGAGAGCCGGGATCGAAAGTCACAACGGTGGTGGGGCCGGATGGAAAGCTCTACTACCACCTGCTGCCGGGCATAGACGTTTGGGGCCTGACCATGGCCCAAGCCAAGGCGCGGATGGAGGACTCGCTGAAGGAATACGTGCGCGGCCAGCCCCAACTTTCGATAGTGTTGCGTGGTGTGGAAAGCAAGCGGGTGTGGGTGCTGGGCAGGGTCCAGGCCCCGGGCGTTTACTCCATGACAAACGCCACCACGCTGCTCGAAGCCCTCGCCGTGGCCGGCGGAACGATGAGCATGGCCAACTACCGCGATCAGGAGGTTGCCGGTATCAGCGAGGAACTGAGCGATCTGCGCCGCAGTTTCATTTTGCGTGAGGGCAAGCTGCTGCCCGTTGACTTTCAACGTTTGATCAAACAAGGCGACCTGTCCCAGAACATCTACTTGCACCCCGACGATTTCATTTACCTGCCCGCCGCGATCTCACGCGAGGTGTACGTCCTCGGCGCGGTCACCCAGCCGCGGACCGTGCCCTACATGGAAGGCATGACCGTCGCCGCCGCAGTTGCCAGCGCTTATGGCACTCTCAAGGGAGCGTGCTTGTATCAAGTCGCCGTGGTGCGCGGTTCGCTATCTCAACCCCAGATTGCCGTTATTGACTACCAACGGGTGATTCGTGGCGAAGCCCAGGACATCGCCCTCGCACCGGGGGATATTGTGTATGTGCCGCTGTCACCCTATCGGTACCTCCAGCGTTATGCGGAGTTGGTGGTGAACACTTTCGTAAGTTCCGCGGCCATCAATGCTGGATCAGCCGCCGTTTCCACGCGGGCGAGTGGCGGGGTCGGAATTTTCATCCCCGTGGGCAGTGGAATCCAGATTATCCCGCCCACGGCGCCCCCGCCTATCCGGTGAGCTCCTGGCCGGGCATTCTGGACCATTCTTTGAAAGTGGCTGAGCGAGTGTGATTTTTAACACTTTCGCATACTTCCTGGTGTTCCTCGCGCCGGCGGCGGTGATGTTTCGGGTGGTTCGCCAACCGTTGCAGCCCTGGGTCTGTCTCGTGTTTGGCGGCGCGTTCTTTGTCTTCTTTTCGGTCACCCAGGTGGGGGGCATCGCCGGTGCCGCCTGCCTGTTCATTTTTCTGTGGGAAAGCCTCTTCAGCCGGTTGTACCGCCAAGGTTCCTGGATTTGCATTGCGGGAATAATCCAAACGATCCTGTTCCTCGCGGTATTCAAGTACTGGAACTTCCTTACCGGGTTGTTCATGGGCGGTCCGGAGCAGAATCCGCTATTCTGGACAGGGGCCTTCTTGCCGCTGGGAATCTCCTTTTTCACCTTCGAATTCATTCACTATGCGGTGGATCGCTACCGCGGCACCACCCCGGCTGGATCCTTCGGCCAATACCTGGCCTTTATCCTGTTTTTTCCGACCATGGTAGCCGGCCCCATCAAGCGGTACCAGGATTTCCTGCCAAAACTGATCGCCCCCAGCCTGGACTGGCAGCGGGACTGGGAGCAAGGCGCCACGCGAATCATGGTGGGTCTCGTCAAGAAATTCATGGTGGCCGACCTGCTGACCGCGTTCACGAATCATCTCAATCAGGGGGACATCGCCCAGGCCCAACGGTGGGTCCTGCCGGTCTGGCTCCTCGCTTACGGCTTCAAGATTTACTTCGACTTCTCCGCCTACTCAGATATCGCGATTGGCTCCGCCCGGTTGTTCGGCATCCGGGTTCCCGAGAATTTCGACTGGCCCTACTTGCGGACCAATATCGCTGAGTTCTGGAAACACTGGCACATGTCCCTTTATCGCTGGCTGGTGGACTATGTTTATATCCCCCTGGGCGGGTCGCGTGCCACCCATCATCGCGTCTATCTCAATGTGTTCATCACCATGGCGATTAGCGGCCTGTGGCACGGCGCGGGGTGGAATTTCATCGTCTGGGGCCTGTGGCACGGATTGCTGCTGGCTGTCCACCGGTTGTGGTCGCGTCTGCAGGCCCGGCGCGGCGACTCCCTGGCGAAAATGCCGGAGGAACCCGCACTGATGGCGCCGGAGACGGGTTGCCAGGCGCACTCGATCACCAGCAAACTCCCGTCGAACTTGCGGCAGGTCGCCGCCTGGGCGCTCACGTTTACCGCGGTGAACCTCGGTTGGGCCTTTTTCTGCATGGACCTTCCTACCGCATGCGTGTTCTTCAAACGTCTTTTCCTGGGCTGATATGAATCTCCATAATTTCAAACATCTCTGCGAATACCTGGAGGGTGCCAGGGATGAACCGCCGTCGGATATTCATCCGGCGGGCAGGCGGTTGTTGCTGTCCCGGCTGCTACGGGGTGTTTGGTGGGGCATTCTCGCCGCCGCCATGCTCCTGTTTTGCGGCCAAACCTCAAAATTCATCTATATAGATTTTTGATTGGCTCCCCATATGAGTGAAGGTTCAACAACCCGCATTCCTCGCCCGGTGGCGGATCCCCTCTTACCGGGGCTTCCGGCCGTTGGCAACGCCCCCGTCGAGCCCATTCCGGCGGTGGCAAAGATGCCCGCCCCCGGTCCGGTCGCCGGCCATTCCCTTGGGATTCCGGTGGTCATGCTCCTGTGTGTGCTGGTTGTGGTGAACGTTTGCATCCATATTTTCGCGCAGCGTTCTCAGCACTATCGGTTGCTGGCCGCCATCCCCCGGGTGCCATTCAGGACGCCGGTCCTGTTGCTGGGCAACTCGCTCATGGAAGCGGGCGTGGACCTCGACACCTTCGATTCCGCCTGGTCCGGCCGCCGCCCTGGGATGCCCGGCATGCGGGCGGCCTTCAGCCTGGCTTTGGGGGCGACGAGTCCGGTCGAACATTTTCTGATCCTGAGCCGTGCGCTCAAGCGCCCTATCCAGCCCCAGTTCATCGTTTACGGATTTTTCGATGATCAACTGTTCTCGCCGGTTGCCGGTGAATGGTCTGATTTGGAGGGGAACCGCGCACTTTCTTATACCTTCCCGGCGCAGGCCGCGGAGCTATACGCGCCCGGGTCATGGATGAAAAAGGGCGAACTGATGATCATCGGCAGCGTGCCCATGCTCGCGGAACGTTCCATGGTGTGGTCCCGGGTTGAGCTGCTCAGAAGGCGCATGGAAGATATGGGCATGCCTCCCAAAACCGAAAACCGCTTTGGCCGGGTGAGCGATTTCAGCGCTCTGGAGGCGGGCGATGAGCAGGCCTTCAACGTCCGGTGTGAAACCGCGCTGGCGCAGGCGGAGTTTTCCCGCCCGGTGGAGAAAATCGTCCGCCTCTGCCAGTCACAGGGTGCCCGCCTGGTGCTGGTGGAGATGCCCATGCCGAAAAGGCATCGTGAATTGTTCTATGGCGCCGAGAGCTGGCATCGGCTCCAAGGCCGAACCGGGGAGCTTGCTGAACGCCAAGGCCTGCGCTACGTCCGCGCCTCCGACTGGGTGACACAGGCGGCCGGTTTCGAGGACGCCACCCACTTAAGTCCGGAAGGGGCAAAGCTCTTTAGCAGGTTGCTTGCTGACGAGTTGCGCAAAATCAGCACTCAATGAACTGCCACCGCCGGGAAACCTTGGCGCCGTCAGGGTGCGGTGTGATAACGGCTCACACCGGCAACGATCGATGCCCCGGCTGAGTTCCCACCGTTCGCGGGAGACTGTAAAGGGTGATGAGGAACCATTTTACTGGTCGTGCTCGTCCTGATGTGGGTCGGCGCATTCCCCGCCTGGCCTCACAGCCAGAACTGGGGTTATTATCCGAGTGGCGGATGGGGCCTGTTCGTGGTTATTCTGCTTGTCCTGCTGCTGCCCGGCAGAATTTGAACGGGCGGCCAAAAGGCAGCCTCGCGTTTTAGGGGACGCAGAATACCCCGCGCAGGTGCGGGCAGGAAACCGAAAACACCCGGTGATCATGAAAAACCAAGTCTATAAACTGATTGAACTCACCGGCACCTCGACCGACTCCATTGAGGATGCCGTGAACAACGCCGTAAAACGCGCACACAAAACCGTCAAGAACCTATGCTGGTTCCAGGTCGTTGAAACCCGGGGCAGCATCACCAAGGGGAAGGTTCTGCACTGGCAGGTCACCATCAAAGTGGGGTTTACCGTGGACGATTGAAGAAGCAGAGTGGAAATCATCCCAAACCCACCGCCGTGATGGCGGGTCCCCGCGGCAAGGCAAGCATCCCTTGATGCATTCCCGGCGGATGGTCTTGGCGCGGATACTGAATCTGGAGTTTGCGAGCGGTGCCCGAGTGGTCAGCGCGTATGCATGTAAGTGATTGTAAGCAGGAATAACGGACCTGTCGCAGATTTGGCGGGACATTTACGGCGGGACTTTTTAAGTTCGGCGGCGTGAAGCGAAGAAAACTCTCGTCCGGCAAGCCCTCGAAGCATGC